>CACZAW010000232.1 GCA_902779225.1 uncultured Ruminococcus sp.
TATCCCCGTGGTCAAGGTGTTTCAGCAGACGGTCTATTCCTTCAAAGCGTTCAAGCAGGCGATCGAGGACTACAGCGCCAAAGCCGAACGGTATACAGATGGTGTCTGCCATGTGCCGCAGTCGGTCAACCTGACCTTTACTGAGGGCGCATTTGTGTTCCTGATCCCCGTCGCGCTCTTTTTAGCGCCGTCTGCATTAAGCTCCGGCAACTTTGCGGAATTCATCACCAACTTTGCTTTTTACGCTGTTTTCTCAGCGATCATCTCGACTGCTTTGGCAAAAATCATGTTCGCAGCCAGCGGCACTATGCTTGCCAATACTGCTCTCAACCGCATTGATACTGTGATGAACGCACCTGTTTTGGAGATAACAAAGAATCCCAAAAAGCCGAACGGCAACAAGGTTGAATTCAAAAATGTCAGCTTTACCTATGAAGGCGCAGAGGTACCTGCGCTTGACGGCGTTTCTTTCGCTGCACAGAGCGGTCAGACCGTTGCGCTTGTCGGGCCTTCGGGAGGCGGCAAAACGACTGCCGCCAGCCTGATCCCTCGTTTTTGGGACACGACGGAGGGTGTAGTCGAGGTCGGCGGCGTTGACGTCAAACAGATCGATCCGCACGTTTTGATGGACAATATCGCTTTTGTATTCCAGAACAACCGTCTGTTCAAGACTTCGATCTTTGAGAACGTCCGCGCGGCAAAGCCCGAAGCGACGCGCGAAGAAGTACAAAAAGCGCTCCAAGCGGCGCAGTGCATGGATATCATCGAGAAGCTGCCCGACGGCATGGACACCGTGATCGGTTCTGAAGGCACTTACCTCAGCGGCGGCGAGCAGCAGCGAATCGCTTTGGCAAGGGCGATCTTAAAGGACGCGCCGATTGTCGTATTGGACGAGGCGACTGCCTTTGCCGATCCCGAAAATGAAGTGCTGATACAAAAAGCCTTTGCCGAGCTGACGAATGGCAAGACGGTCATCATGATCGCCCATCGCCTTTCCACCGTAATAGGTGCGGATAAGATCATCGTGCTAGATAACGGAAAAGTCATCGAGGAAGGCAAACATGAGGAATTAAAAAACAACGGCGGTCTGTATGCTCATATGTGGAGCGAATACAACCAAGCCGCACAATGGAAGATACAGAGTGAGGTGAAATAGACGATGTTCGGCGAAAAATTCAAACGTAAATACGCACTGACCGACAGAGGCGTGCATAATACGAAAATGGGTATGCTTTGGACGGTCATCGTCAATCTCCTGATGATGGTCGGCATGGGACTGCTGTACTTTTTGATGCAGAGATTTATCGGCACGCTCGCGCAGAACGATCCTTTGCCGAATGCATGGCTGTATATCGGCTTGACCGTGCTGTTCGTGATCTTTTCTTTGCTCGTCCATATCGGGCAATACCGCGCCACCTACGGTTTGGTATACAGAGAGATCAAGGATACGCGTATCGGCTTGGCGGAACGACTGAGAAAATTACCGCTCGGCTACTTCGGCAAGCGCGACCTCGCCGACCTGACCGAAACGATCATGGGCGACGTCAACCGCTTGGAGCACGTTTGGTCGCATTGCTTGGGCTATCTCTACGGCTCCTATGTTTCCACCGCAGTAATTGCCGTGATGCTCGCTGTCTATGACTGGCGGCTGATGATCCCCTGCCTGTGGGGTGTTCCCGTTGCTTTCCTGCTGCTGTTCGGTAGCCGCAAGCTGGCGAAAAAACAATCTGAGATATCCAAAAAAGCAGCAGTTACCGTCTCGGACGGGATCCAGGAAACATTTGAAAATATCCGCGAGATTCGCGCCGCCAATCAGGAGCAGCGCTATCTTGACGGACTGAATCATAAAATCGACGCTCATGAAAAGACGCTCTTGAAGGGTGAGCTGTCAACGGGCATCTTTGTCAATGCCGCTTCTGTCATCATGCGACTCGGCGTGGCGACAACGATCCTCACCGGCGCAGGCTTGATCTTGTCGGGACAGATCAACTTTATGGTGTTTTTCCTGTTCCTGCTGGTGATTACGCGCGTTTATGCTCCGTTTGATCAGAGCCTGGCGTTGATCGCCGAGATGTTCATGTCTCAGGTGTCCGCAAATCGATTAATGGAAATATACGACACACCGACCGCCGAGGGCGCGGATACATTCACGCCCAACGGTCACGATATCGTCTTTGAAAATGTCGGCTTTGCCTATGATAACGAACAGGTGTTGAAGGGCGTGAGTTTCACTGCCAAAGAGGGTGAGGTCACGGCGCTTGTCGGCCCGTCAGGCTCCGGCAAAAGCACCTGCGCCCGACTTTCTGCAAGGCTGTGGGACATTACCGAAGGCAGCATCAAAGTCGGCGGCGTGGACATCAATACGATCGATCCCGAAACCCTGCTGACCGATTACTCGATGGTATTTCAGGACGTCGTGCTGTTTGATGATACTGTGATGGAAAATATCCGTCTCGGAAAGCACGGCGCTACAGACGAGGAAGTCAGAGCAGCCGCCAAAGCCGCAAACTGCGATGAGTTTGTCGAAAAGCTCCCGCAGGGATATGATACGCCTATC
>CACZAW010000233.1 GCA_902779225.1 uncultured Ruminococcus sp.
GCAGCCGAGGCACAGTCCGCCCTCGCCGTATGCGACAAAGTCGGTTTTGGTCAGGCTTATCCCAGCGGCGATCCGCGGTATGACAAGGTCAAAGATCGTCGCCTTTGCATACATGACGCAGCCGGGCAATCCGAGGATCGGCGTACCTTCGTCAAAGTACCCCAGCAGGAACATCGCCCCGGGCAGGACAGGCGCGCCGTAGGTGACGATATGCGCGCCGCTTTGGCGTATGGCGCCGGGCGTGTTGTCGTCGGGATCGACGCTCATCCCTCCGGTGCAGAGGATCATATCTGCCGTACCGCGAACCTCTTTGATCGCGCTTGTGATGTTATCGACGCCGTCATCGACAGTGATATGTCTGGTGACGCTGACGCCGTAAGCCTTCAGCTTTTCGATCAGCACAGGGGTGAATCGATCCTTGATCCTGCCGTGATACACCTCGCTGCCGGTGGTGATGATCGCGGCGGTTTTCAGCTTGTAGGGGACAACGTTCATCAAAGGAACGCCGCCGGCGATCGCCGCGGTTTCGGTCAGCTTATCCTTGCCGATGACCAGCGGGATGACGCGCGTACCGGCGAGCTTATCGCCCGCATGTACTGCGGTATAGCTCTTACGCGTCGCGATCATGATCTCGTCGATACTGTTGATGCGGTTGAGGCGATCGACGTCGAGCGTAAAGCACCCGTCACAGGCGGCGGTCAGCTCGATCTTGCCCTCTTTGACCTCTCCGCTGTCGATGTGAACGCCCTTGCAGATCGCGCACAGGGCTTCTGCGGCGTCGTTTTCATGCACCGTACCGCTGTTCAGCTCGAAGATGTAGAGATGTTCCTTGCCCATGCTCAGCAGGACGGGGATATCCTCTTCGGTAACGATATGTCCCTTTCTGAAACGCGCGCCCTTGAACTCGCCCGGGATGATCTGTGTGAGGTCGTGACAGAGAACGTGTCCGACGGCTTCGGTTGTTTTAATCAGCTTCATGTTGGTCGCCTCTTATCGTGATCGTGTCGCCTGCTTTGACCTCGCCGCCGGAGAGAACCACGGCAAAAACGCCGTCGGTCGGCATGACGCAGCGTCCGGTAAGGCGCTTGATCTCGCAGTCGTTATGGCATTGCTTACCGATCTGGGTGATCTGAAGAACAGCCGTGCCGATCTCCAAAACGGTTCCGATCGGCAGCTCCTTGAGGCTGATCCCCTCGGTCAGGATGTTTTCGGCAAAGTCGCCTGCTTTCAGATCGGGCATCACGGCGCGCAAGGTATCTACGCTCTCATTCGGCAGCAGACTTACCTGACGGTTCCAATTACCGGCGTGTGCGTCGCCGAGGATACCGTGATCCTTAACGAGCGTAACAGAGGGGACAGGACGCTTTTTGACGCCCTTATGTTTGCTGATACAGGTCGCAATTACTTTCATCGTGTGAATTCTCCGCTCTTGCCGCCGTCTTTGTGCAGCAGCATGATATCGGTGATCGTGATATCCCGCTGTACCGCCTTGCACATATCGTAGACGGTCAGGGCAGCGGTGGACGCCGCCGTGAGGGCTTCCATCTCGACGCCGGTAACACCCCTGCATTTGACAGTGGCTTGTATCTGTATTGACGTATCGGACAGGGCAAAATAGATATCGACGGAGGTCAGCGCCAAGGGGTGGCACATCGGGATGATGTCGGAGGTCTTTTTAGCCGCCATGACGCCGGCTACCTGAGCGACGGAGAGTACGTCGCCCTTTTTGATCCCGCCTGTACGGATGAGCGCCATTGTATCGGGATTGACATTGACGGTCGCGGCTGCGGTCGCGGTGCGGCAGGTCACGGGCTTATCGGTCACGTCGACCATGCGTGCTCTGCCCTCGTTGTTGATGTGGCTCAGTTCCATATTATCCTCCGATCTGATTCATATCGCGTGCGGATTCGCTGTGAAATTCGCCTAAGCGGTGACATTGGGGCTTGCTGTTGACGCCATTCTGTATGGCGCCCAGCAAGTCGTCGCCGTGCAGTCCGCGCAGATCGATCTCTTCGCCGGAGTGCAGACAGGGCTTCAGCTTTCCGTCAGAGGTGACGCGGATCTTGTTGCAGCGGTCGCAGAAGCTGTGACTCAGGGGGCTGATGATCCCGACGGTACCCGTGTAGCCGTTCGGACGGTAGATGCGCGCAACGCCGTCGTAGCCGATAAAGCTATTGGGGTTCAGATGCTGTTCGACGATCTCGGCAGAGAGGAATCGGCTTGGATCCCATCCGCGCATGATATCCATCGGCATCAGCTCGATGAAGCGGACTTTCAGCGCGCTGTCCCGAGCCAGCTCCATCAGGTCAAGGATCTCGCTATCGTTGATACCGCCGATCAGCACGGCATTGATTTTGATTTGTGTAAAGCCCGCGTCAAAGGCGGCGCTGATCCCCTCAAGCACGTCGCGGATATCGCCGCGGCGGGTGATGCTGCGGTAGGTTTCGGGGTCAAGAGTATCGATGCTGATATTCAGCCGGTCGACGCCCGCTTGCCTCAGCGGCGCGGCAAAGTCTTTGAGCAGCGAGCCGTTGGTGGTCATGTCCAGCTCGATC
>CACZAW010000234.1:0-3214 GCA_902779225.1 uncultured Ruminococcus sp.
CGTTTTGTCGTACAGCATTTTGCGTATCTCATAGCCGTACATATCGCGTGTGGTGAGGAGCTTCATTATCAGAAGCTCGACGATACCGCTGCGCACGTTCTCGTCAATATCCTTTTTCCATTTCACTTCGGCGCTCACATCCTCCGAATAAAGGCTTTCTTCCATAGTTCTATCATATCAAAAAGGATATTGCAAATTTTTTTCAAAAAAACAGGGACAATCCGACCGTTTGATAACAGTATACAGCGCAGACAATATTTTGTCAATACTTTTTTGAAAAGAATATGTTGACAAAACTCTTTTTTGGTGATATACTGTTATCGGATGGAATATATTTCCGTAGGCGAAAGGAGACGGGGCGACTCCGGAGGCTTGCGGTTTATAAATAAAAAATGAAAGGAGGTGAAACGATGAAAACTGAAAATAATGCGAAGATTACTAAAAAGGAAGTGAAAGGAGGAAAAATGAAAAGACCATTAGTTTTTTTGATCGCGGTTTTAATCATGTCAGCGATGCTGATGAATTCCGTCTGGGCGTTTTCCATCACTGACGTCACACCGACTTATTCCGACAGCTATGATTATACCTTATATGTAAACTCGTCCTATGATGATATGCTTCAGAGAAGGGCAAATTGCTACGGATACGCGATGAGATTCTTCTGCGCGGGAGATACGTCTGATCTTGGATTCTACGGTTATTTTCAGCAACCGGGAGAGTTCTATCACACTAATCCCAATAATAATAGTTTTACACGCGTTTGGCTGAATGTTCAGAGGGATGCTTCAGTTCTTGGCCATACCGTCACGGGCATTACTCTTAACCCGACGAGTTCATCGACTATCACTTCTCATATTTCAAGTTCATCCAGACTTGTGATAATGGTTTATTCCCCCGACATACCCGATTTTCACTTTTATATGAGGAACAGTAACGGGAAATGGACTCATAAACCGGGGAATACGGCCGCTCTCGACACTTGCGCAGTATGTCAGAATGCAAGCGGAACGGGATATGTTAAGTTGACCGACAGTAATATACTGGATCACATCTACTGCCACGGTTATACTTCCGCGACAAGTATCCTTTTCTCCACCGACAATATTGGCACTGTAGACAGATGTCATGAAGTCGACTACAATAACGTCACACAGATCCTGACCGGCGACGTTGCGGGCAGCGAACCGAAAAACGCAAGTCTGCTTGAAGTCGTCACTTCTAATACCTTCTTCGGTGAGGGGGAGATGGACTATAATGACGATATTGACACATGGCTGTTTCAAGCTCCTGCGACCGGGACGTATGTTTTGCATCTTGCCAAGGATACAGACGTCGGATTCGATATCAATTTTGGGGAAGTGACCTCAGGCTATCAGAGTTCATGGACGACCCAATACTCGGTTTCTTCCACCTCAACGGACAATTACCATTACGTATCTCTGACTCAAGGCAAGGTATATGGTTTTCAGATAGAACGAAGCAGTCTGGGAACTGGTTATGAGAGGGCGGGAGAGTACTCGATCGACATTATAAAGATTTCTTAATACGCCTATCACAACCTATATTTATCATTAATGAGTAATTTAAAAAACAATATTAAAGGAGGATTTATTACAATGAAAAAGACAATTTCGATTTTGCTTGTGTGTGCATTTGTTTTGTCGGCAATGCTGTCGTTTGTTTCCTTTGCCGAAGACGGCACGCTCGACCTCGGCAAGACTGCCGGAGGCGAGCTCGCGGCTCTCGCGGGCGTTGAACTGACCGAGGGAGGCGCCGCTCTCGATTACGATGGCGCTTGCGCTCTTTACGAGGCGGCGACGGGAGTCGTCGACAGATTTTCCGAGGTCGTACTCCCGGCGGCAATGGCCGGTCTCAAGCTCTCTGTCGGCGCTTTTGATGACGGCAAGCTCGCGGCTTTGACGACGGACGCTGAGAGCCTTTCTGAGGATGATCTGCACGCGCTTTATGCGCAGGCGATGAACCGGCGTCTCGCGATCTCGGCGGTGTTCTGGGAGCTTGTCGTCGCATATCTGCCCGACGGCGCTGCCGATCACATCGTTCACGACGATACACGAAACATTCTCGCTCAATCCGCGGCGATCGTCGACGGCGACAAAGCCGGGACGTGGTCTCTTGCCGACGTTTACGCGGAATACGGTAAGGGCGCGCGTGAGGATTTCCCGTTCGACAACATCGTGTTCATCGAAAACGGCGTCGTGCTCTACTGTGACGGCGAGAACGGCGAAGAGACCGTGATATCCGACGCGGCGACTGATAACGTCATCACCGCGGCAGGTGCCGAGATCAACAGACGGCTGAACGAGCGCAATGTTCATGGATTCCACATTGCCGATGGTGAAAAGCTCAACGCGAAGCTGGTCATTGAGCTTATGAAACTCATAGTCGGCTCGGAGTCTTCTATCGACGATTACACCGCCGACTTTAACGGCGACGGGAAGGTCAACGCAAAGGACGTTCGCGATATGATGAAGCAAATCGTAAACAACTGAAAAACACTTTTCCTGCACCCGCCAACAGGCGGGTGCTTTTTCATATGCCGCTGAAACGGTCGGAGATCGTTTGCGACCTTTGCTTTGCGAAGGTCGGTCTTTGCGCGCGTGAGTCGGGAGGGTGCGCGGACTTCTGCGCGGAATGCTTTTCGCCTCCGACAACAATATATAGACGTTTTTTGCAAAAAATCACAAAATATGCGAAAAAAGCCTTTACAAACCCCGCGCGGTGTGATAGAATAAATGTCGGAAAAAGTCAACCTTTAATTCGGTACGGGATACCGGCAAGGCGACGTGATACGCAAAAACTGCGCCCTGCCGTACCCGGCGGGCGTTTTTTTGCGAGGACTCAATGAGCGACGAAAAAATCATCATCGACGGGCGCACCATGGAACGCACCCTCGCCCGGCTCGCGCACGAGATCATCGAGCAGAGCGCCGGGGAAAGCGTGCTTTATCTCGTCGGCATCAAGAGGCGCGGCGTGCCGCTTGCCGCGATGATCGCCGAGAATATCCGCCGCTTCTCCGATATGCAGGTCGAGCTCGGCGAGCTTGACATAACCCTCTACCGCGACGACCTCACCGAAGAGTTCGATCAGCCGAAGGTCGGCGGCACGGTCATCGACTTCGACGTCACCGGCAAGACGATCGTCCTCATCGACGACGTCATCTACACCGGGCGCACCGCCCGCGCCGCGATGGACG
>CACZAW010000234.1:3229-3793 GCA_902779225.1 uncultured Ruminococcus sp.
CGATCCGGCTTTGCGTCATGGTCGACCGCGGACACCGCGAGCTGCCGATCAACGCGAACTTCGTCGGCAAGAACGTGCCGACCTCGCGCGACGAGTTCATCGCCGTGCGCGTCGCCGACGTCGACGGAGAGAACTCCGTTGCTATAGCGAAAAGGTAACAGGCTGAAACCCTATTATATAAATATAAATCGGAAGGAGAATCCACAATGGCAATATGTCCGAAATGCGGATCGAATAACACCGACGGCGCTCAGTTCTGCCGTATCTGCGGCGAAGCGCTGCCGACAGTGAGCGCGGCTCCCGAACAGCAGTATCAGGCTCCCGCCGCGTCCGCTCAGCCGGCGTATCAGGCACAGCCCGCCGCCGCCCCTCAGCCCGCGTATCAGCAGCCCGCTCCCCCGCCGCAGCCCGTTTATCAGGCGCAGCCCGCGGCGCAGGATAAGCCCGGGATGACTTGGGGCTCGTTCTTCTGGACGAGAGTGCTCTTTGCGATCCCGGTCGTCGGCTTTATCTTCATGTGCATCTGGGCGTTCGGCGGAAGCGCGAACCGCACCCGCGTGCACT
>CACZAW010000235.1 GCA_902779225.1 uncultured Ruminococcus sp.
AACGAGTACCTGCGGCTGAGCGTCGGCGGCACTTTTATCGTGATTCTGACTCTGTTTATCGGCACAAGGTTCTCGGGAACCGGCGCTGATGTTATTGTCCAAACGCTCTCGGGCAAGGCTGTGCTGCCGTATGATTTCATTCTGAAAATCATCTTCACCGCGATCACAATCGGCTTCGGCTACAAGGGCGGCGAGATAGTCCCGACAATGTTCATCGGCGCGACGTTCGGCTCGCTTATCGGAGGTCTTATAGGACTTCCGCCGGCATATTCTGCCGCTGTCGGAATGATCGCCCTGTTCTGCGCCGTCGTAAACTGCCCCATCGCTTCAATAATATTATCGGTCGAGATGTTCGGCGCTCAGGGTTTGGTGCTGTTCGCCGTGGCTGTCTGCGTGAGCTTCATGCTCTCGGGCTACTACGGTCTGTACACGGGTCAGAAAATCATCTACTCAAAGCGCAGAACGAGATTCATCAACAGAAACGTAAAGTAATAAAAAACCGCTTAACGCGTTTGCGGCTGCGAACGTGTCAGGCGGTTTGATTTTTATATCAACTTTTGCAGATCGGGGAAAACGCTCAGGGTGCGCCTGAGAATGCCGTTCATGTAGGCGATCGCGGTGCCGTAGTTTGTGAACGGAACGCCGCAGTCCTCGGCTGTCTTGCGGCGGTAGGTCATCTCGCGTTCGTTGAGCATACAGCCGCCGCAGTGGATGATAAGGCTGTACGGCGAGAGGTCGTCGGGATAGCCGTTGCCTGAGCCGGTTTCTATCCTGATGTCCTTCCCCGTGTGCGCTCTCAGCCAGCGCGGAAGCTTGACCGTGCCGATGTCGTCGCACTGACGGTGATGGGTGCAGCCCTCGGAGATGAGCACCGTGTCGCCGTCGCGCAGCTTTTCGATCGCCGCCGCGCCTTTGACGGCTGTTTCGAGGAAGCCCTTGTACCTCGCCATAAGTATCGAGAACGAAGTCAGCGGCACGTCGTCGGGCACAATGTCCTTAACACGTCCGAAAACCTGACTGTCGGTGATGACGAGAGCGGGCTTTTTGCCGAGAGCCTCAAGGGTCTGCCTTAGCTCCGAGTCGCGCGCGATCACAGCCGCCGCGCCCGCGTCGAGCAGGTCGCGTATCGTCTGCTGCTGCGGCAGTATCAGCCTGCCCTTGGGAGCAGCCTTGTCGATCGGCACGACGAGCACAGCCAACTCCCCTGCGCCGACCAAATCCGCGCAGATCCTGCGGCCGCTTTCCGCGGTCGTCAGCCTCGCCATGCGCTCCTTCAGCTCATTGATGTTGGTTTTTGTCAGCGCGCTGACGGCGATACCGTCGTCGTACTCCCTCACTCCCGCTTCGTCGCACTTGTTGTAGGCGACGATGTACGGGATATTTTTTTGCTTGAAAATTCCGATAAGCTCCTCGTCCGCGGCGGTCTTGCCGGCGTTTCCGTCGACGACGAGCACGGCTATATCGGTGCGGTTGAGCACCTGCTTTGCGCGCTTTACGCGCTGCTCGCCGAGGCTGCCCTCGTCGTCAAAGCCCGGTGTGTCGATAATCATCACCGGACCGAGGGGCAGCAGCTCCATCGCCTTGCGGACGGGGTCGGTGGTGGTGCCCTTTACGTCGGACACCACCGAGATCTGCTGGTTCGTTACGGCGTTCACAACGCTCGATTTGCCTGCGTTGCGCCGCCCGAAAAATCCGATATGCACCCTCTCGCCCGAGGGTGTGCTGTTCAGGCTCATATGCTTCTCCTGCGCCGTTAAAAACGGAAGTCACGCTTGTTGTTGTTCTTGATATCCTCGATGTGCTCTGCGGCGATTTTCCTTACCTTCTCCTTGGGAATGTTGAGCAGCTCTCTCTCAATCACCTTTTCGCCGATTTCGCGCGTCTTGGGGCTCGCGTAGTCGACAAGGTATTCCTCGAGCGTCATCAGAGCGTTCGGGTGGCAGCAGTTCTGGATCTGTCCGCTCTTGCACAGCGACATGAAGCGGTCTCCCGTTCTGCCCTCGCGGTAGCAGGCGGTGCAGAAGGACGGAATGTAGCCCAGCTCCATCAGCCAGCATACGACCTCGTCGAGGGTACGCTGATCGGATACGTCGAACTGCGCGGAGTTCTCCTCCTCGGGTTCGGGCTCTACGTAGCCGCCGACGCTCGTCTTGGAGCCGCCGCTTATCTGCGAGATACCGAGGCGCAGAGCCTTTTCGCGGACGCTCTTGTTCTCGCGGGTCGAGATGATCATGCCCGTGTAGGGAACGGCGATGCGGATGATAGCGATGATCTTGCAGAAGGTCTCGTCGTCGATGCCGCCGTCAAAGTCGTCGGGATCGATGTCGTCGGCGGGCTTTACGCGGGGAACGCTGATCGTGTGGGGTCCGACGCCGTGAACCGCCTCGAGGTGCTCGGCGTGCATGAGGATACCTGCCAGCTCGTAGCGGTACAACTCCAGACCGAAGAGAACGCCGAGTCCGACGTCGTCAATTCCGCCCTCCATGGCGCGGTCCATAGCCTCGGTGTGGTAG
>CACZAW010000236.1 GCA_902779225.1 uncultured Ruminococcus sp.
CGTTGACGTCGGGATAGCTGACGACGACCTGACGGTCAAATCTGCCGGGACGCAGCAGCGCCGGATCGAGTACGTCAGGACGGTTGGTCGCCGCGATCAGGATAACGCCTTCGTTCACGCCGAAGCCGTCCATCTCAACCAGCAACTGGTTCAAGGTCTGCTCGCGCTCGTCGTTGCCGCCGCCGAGACCTGCGCCGCGCTGTCTGCCGACAGCGTCGATCTCGTCGATAAAGATAATACAGGGAGCGTTCTTTTTCGCCTGGTCAAAGAGGTCGCGCACTCTGGAAGCGCCGACGCCGACGAACATCTCGACGAAATCGGAACCGGAGATCGAGAAGAACGGTACGCCGGCTTCACCTGCGACGGCACGCGCCAGCAGCGTCTTACCGGTACCGGGAGGTCCTACGAGCAGTACGCCCTTGGGGATCCTCGCGCCGAGTTTATTGAACTTCTCGGGATTCTTGAGGAATTCGACGACCTCCGCCAATTCCTCCTTCTCCTCGTCAGCGCCTGCCACGTCGTCAAAGGTGGTCTTGCGCTTTTCGTCGTTGGTGTTCTTGATCTTCGCCTTGCCGAACGACATCTCCTTGCCGATGCCTCCGCCGCCCATGCGCTTCATCAGGAATATCCATGCGCCGATGAAGATCGCGACCATGAGGATCGTCGGGATCAGCTCGATCAGGAAGGAATTGTCGCTTGCGCGGACAAGGTTATAAGCGACCGGCTCAGACGGCGTTGCTTTTTCATTGATCTCATACAGGAACAGGTGGATATCCGCGAGCTGTCCCTTGACGACCGTCTTGGACTTTGCCGCCGTGTTGCCGTTGGAGACATTTCCCAGCAGGTTCAGCGACTGCGAAGGGCTGTCGCCATCCTTCTTGGGATACGCCTTCTCACCCTCCTTCAGGGTGATCTCGATCGCGCCCGTGCCGTAGTTGATCACATAGCTGTCGACCTTGTCATCCACAAAATACTGCACCAGTTCCGAAGTCTTGGGAGACTCCGTGCCGCGTGTGCTCAGAAACACCGCCGCTATGATGATCAGTATGATCGGGATCGCCAGATACAACAGCAGATTGCGTGCTCTCTTCTTATTATCCAAACTTTTCACTCTCCTTGCAGGGTACCCCTGCCGGTAATCCGGGAAGACAGCTTCATCTGCCGATGACCTTCTGTGCCCGCGCCCGGCTATTGAGGTAAACCTAACACTGCTATTTTACGGTACCCCTGCCGGTAATCCGGGAAGACAGCTTCATCTGCCGATGACCTTCTGTGCCAGCATCCGTCTATTGAGGTAAACCGAACATTTTTATCATGTAATGACTAACTTATTCGTAGACCGAACGCTTCAAAATGCCGATATACGGCAGGTTGCGGTAGCGCTCGGCGTAGTCGAGACCGTAGCCGACGATGAACTCGTCGGGGATCTCCGCGCCGCAATAATCAGGCGTCAGCGGCACCTTGCGGCGGCCGGGTTTATCGCATAATGTACAAACCCTGACGGAATTCGCGCCCTTTGTCATCAGGTAATTGATGACGAAATTGAGCGTGTTGCCGGAGTCGATGATGTCCTCAACGATTAGTATATCCTTCTTTTCGCAGGATAATGTGAGATCGCTGACGATTTTGACCTTGCCGGAACTTTCCGTTCCGCTGCCGTAGCTGGACGCGATCATGAAGTCGATCGAAAAATCGAGGTCGATCTGCTTCATCAGGTCAGCCATGAAAACCATGCTGCCCTTGAGCAGTCCTACCATGATAAATTCCTTGTCATTATAATCTTTTTCTATCTGTTTTGCAAGTGACTTCACAATATTTTCAAGTTTTTCCTGTGAAATCAGCACAGATTCGACGTCCTTGTGCAGCATTGTGACACCAACTTATCAATTTATTGCGATATTTAGATTGTATGTTGCTATATATGTTTCACCCTGCCCGGAATAGCCCAAGACCTCGCACCACAGCACCACACTGCCTTCGCACAGGCAGAGCACGCTGTCGCGCAGTCCGGAGGGATAGCCGGCATCCCGTAACGCCTTGCCGAGCGGCTTGGTTATATTTCGTTTTGAGAAATAAAACGTATCGCTGTCCTGCCGGGTTCGGAACAGCAGGGATTTATTTTCTTTTATAGAATTATCTGCCGTTGCCGTGATACTTTTTTCTCGAAAAGAAAAATAGACATCACCGGTAAACGGAATGGATATCGGCTCTGTCGGCTGTATCGCGTAGAGCTGCCCCTGACCGCAGGCGAGGGTGAGCGATTTGCTCAACTCGACAGCGCCGCCGTTGTACAAAACGGACAGTAGCAGATCAAGCTGCTTCTGCTCGGGTGTGAAATTATAATTCTCCAATAGAATTATCAAGGAGGTTTTCAGCACGGCGATATCGGCTTGCAGCAGTGTGTTTATATCGTAACCGCAGTCGGTCTTAGCCTCGAAAAGCAGGCTTTGCGCCTGACGGTCGAGGTAGTCGGTCGCTTC
>CACZAW010000237.1 GCA_902779225.1 uncultured Ruminococcus sp.
GTCAAAGGAAAATATCCTGCGGCAAATCCGCCGGAACGGAATCTACCGCATTTATTACCGCATTATGTTCGGTGAACGCCCGATACGCGTCTGCCTGAAGGCGGCGTTGGTTGAGGAGGCGGACGGCCCTCAGCTGATTATCGGCGTGACAAAGGCGGAAATGCGTGTGACAGAGGGAGGAGGTGGAGAGTAGTGTATTACGCTATCATCAGTATTCTCGCAATTGTCATTCACCTGATCATCAACCGCGATGTGCTACGGCACAGCGGCGATCACAGTTATGTTCCCGCGCGCCGCGAGTACCGCGATTATATTTTCGGTATGCTGATTTTCTTCTTCACGGACGTGCTCTGGGGATTATTCACCGAGTATAACCTCGCCGTGCCGCTCTACGTCGATTCGGTTTTGTCCTTTATCTCGATGATGGGCGGATTCATGCTCTGGACGCGCTATGTTGTGGCGTACATGAACGAACACACGGTGTTCAGTAAGCTCGTTTCAATCGCGGGCATAGCTATGTTCGCTCTGGAGGTTGTGATTATCGTCATCAATTTCTTTGTTCCGATTCAGTTTTGGATCGACGGAAACGGCTACCACTCGGGCAAAGCGCGCTATGTTACTCTCACCCTGCAGGTGCTGCTGTTCCTGATGACGTCTGTATATACCTTCGTAGCGAAGTCAAAGAGCAGCATCGCGGCAAAACGCCTGCGCCGCACGGTCGGCTTGTGCGGAATAAGCATGGCTGTCCTGATTATTATCCAGATGCATTATCCCATGATGCCGCTGTACTCAATGGGCTTCTTGCTGTGCAGCTGCCTGATGCATTCCTTTGTCGTTGAGGACGAGAAGGAGGAGCAGCGCAAAGCTCTGGAGGAGATGCTCAGGCGCGAGCAGGAGCAGACCCGGGAGCTGGGCTCGGCAAAGAAAAAGATCTACACCGACCCGCTTACCGGCGTCAAGAGCAAGCAGGCGTATATTGAGGACGTGGAAAAGCTCAACGCGAAGATCCGCAGAGGTCAGGCGGACAATCTCGGAGTAGCGGTGTTCGACGTAAACGACCTGAAAGCCGTCAACGACACCATGGGGCACGACACGGGCGATATTTACATCTAATCCGCGTCGATGCTCATCAGCGAGTTCTTTGAGAACAGCCCGGTTTACCGCATCGGCGGCGACGAGTTCGCGGTGATTTTAGAGGGAGAGGACTTCAAAAACCGCGCGGAGCTGCTCGCGGCGTTTGATCATCAGTCGGAGGATAACCAACGCTCGGGCAAGGTTGTTGTCGCCTCGGGCATGGCGGTTTTCCAAAAGGGCAGCGACCGCAAATTCAGGGACGCGTTTGAACGCGCGGACAGACAGATGTACCTGCGCAAGAGCGAGCTGAAGGAATTGAACGGAAAGAATATCGCTGTCAACGCGTAAAACATTAAAACCGTCCGTTGCGGGCGGCTTTAAAAGGATGTATTGTTACTTTGGGGGCATGAGTATGCTGCTTTCACTTGCCGTGATTTTTCTGGTCGGCTTCAGTGCCGCCGCGATCTGCAGCGCGGTCAGGCTGCCGCGGATAATCGGCATGATAGCCACGGGAATAGTCGTCGGACCGTATGTGCTCGACTGGCTCGATCCGACGATCCTGAGTATCTCTCCGCAGCTCAGGCAGATCGCGCTGATAATAATCCTTATCCGCGCCGGGCTGACGCTCAATCTCGCCGATTTGAAGAAGGTCGGCAGACCTGCGGTCATGATGTCGTTTGTGCCCGCCTGTCTTGAGATTCTGGGTTATTTCTGTTTCGCGCCGCTGCTTCTCGGGCTCAGCCGCGTTGAGGCGCTGCTTATGGGAGCTGTGCTCAGCGCTGTTTCTCCCGCGGTGGTCGTACCGAGGATGATCCGGCTGATCGAGGACAGACGCGGCACGGAAAAGAGCATTCCGCAGATGATCTTAGCGGGCGCGTCCTGTGACGATATATTTGTCATCGTATTGTTCAGCACGTTTCTGACGATGGCTCAGGGCGAATCGGCTCCGCTGTGGCAGCTCGTCAATATCCCCGTTTCGATCGCGCTCGGCGTTGTGCTCGGAGCTGCGGCGGGATTTGTGATGTACCTGCTGTTTGATTTCTCAAAGAAACGCGGCTTAAAAATCCGCGGCAGCGTCAAGACGATCATCCTGCTTTCCGCAGCCTTCCTGCTGATGACGGCGGAGAATCGGCTGAAGGATACCGTCGCGGTTTCGGGGCTGCTCGCGGTTGTGGCGATGGCTTGCCTTATCAAGCTGAAATCGGAGCAAACGGAGTCGCAGAGCCTTTCGGGCAGCTTCGGCAAGCTCTGGATAGCCGCCGAGGTGCTGCTGTTTGTGCTTGTCGGGGCGGCGGTGGATATCCGCTATACGCTCTCAGCCGGAGCCATGGCGGTCGCAATGATATTTATCGCGCTCGCTTTCCGCACGGTCGGCGTATTGCTCTGTATGATCGGA
>CACZAW010000238.1 GCA_902779225.1 uncultured Ruminococcus sp.
GTCGGCGAATTGCTGACGGTTGAGGATGCGGAAGAGGGTGGTCTTGCCGCAGCCGTTCTCGCCGAGGATGAACACCCGCTCGCCCTTGGTGATATGCAAATCGACATTTTTGAACAGCTTTTTATCGCCGAAGGATTTGCGCAGATTATTGACAATCAAAACGTCGTTGCCGCTCTCGCGGCGCGGCTCGAACCGCATCCGCATATTTTCCAGCTCACCGTCGGGGACGACGAGACGTTCCTTGATGCGGTCGACCTCTTTTTGCTTGCTTTCCGCCATGCGGATGTTGCGCTCGCGGTTCCATCGGCGCTGCTGCTCGATGATGCCCTCGATGCGCTTGATCTCCTTCATGTCGTTGATGTATTGGTTTTTCTGCGCCTCGATGATCGCCTGCTTTTTTTGGATGAACGCGGAGTAGCTGCCCTTGTAGGCCATGCTCTTGCCGTGCTCGATCTCGACGGTCTTATTGGTGACGGCGTCGAGAAAGTAGCGGTCGTGGCTGACGATGATCATCGCGCCCTTGAAGTCCCTGAGAAAGCCCTCGAGCCAGCTGACGGATCGGATGTCGAGATGGTTGGTCGGCTCGTCGAGGAGGAGCAGATCGCTTTTTGACAGTAAAAGCTTTAACAGGCTGAGCTTTGACCGCTGACCGCCGCTGAGCGCAGAGGTCGGCATCGTGAATTCTTCTTCGCGAAAGCCCAGTCCGATCAGCGCCGCGCGGGTGCGGCTCTTGTAGGTCAGACCGCCGTCGGCTTCGAACGCTTCGATCAGCGAAGTCTGTCGGGCGATCAATTCGTCAAGATCGCCGCTGCCGCGGTCGATCTGAGCGGTCAGCTCTTCGATCTCGCGCTCGACCGCTTTCAGGTCGTCAAAAACCGATTCCAGTTCGTCGTAAATGCAGCGGTCGCCGTGAGAGCAGGCGTGCTGCTCCATATAGCCGATCCTCAGACCGCGCTCGGCGGCGACGACGCCTGCGGTAGGCTCCAGCTCTCCGCAGATGATTTTGAACAGGGTGGTTTTGCCGACGCCGTTGCGTCCGATCAGCCCGACCTTGTCGCGCGCGTCGACCTCAAAGCTCAGATCGCGGAAGAGCTCGCGCTCGCCGAACGACATCGAAAGCTTGCTCAGCGATAATACCGGCATATGACCACCCCTTTCATCGGAATTCTCTGACCATTTTACCGCATCCCGCCAAAAAGCGCAATAGTTTTTTGATTTCACTTGATAACAGAGGATATCGGTGGTAAAATAATAAGTAATACAATTAAAGAGAGGAGGCGCGATATGGGTACAGAAATGAAAGTCATCAGAAAGAAGAAAAAGGGCAAAAAATGGTGGAAGATCCTGCTCGGAGTCATCGCCTTTTTGCTTGTGATCGTGATCGGCTATCTGGCTTATGTGCTGATCAGCTACAATCGCATCGAGGACGATCAAAAGCTGGAGGTCGACGGCGAGACTGCGACCGCGGCGGTCAAGGTCGGTAAAGAGTATACCGCGATGACCTATAATATCGGCTTCGGCGCGTATACGCCCGACTTTACCTTTTTCCTCGACGGCGGCAAGCAGTCGTGGGCGGCGTCCAAGGAGAGCGTTGCAGATTGCATCGACGGCGACGTCGCACTCATCAAGGAGCACAAGGTCGATTTTTCGCTGCTGCAGGAGGTGGATTTCGACTCCACCCGCACCTATCACATCGACGAGGCACAGATGTTCCGCGACGCCTTTGACGATATGTCGTCGACCTTTGCCGTCAATTATCACAGCCCGTTTTTGATGTATCCGTTCTATCAGCCCCACGGCGCGTCCAAAAGCGGTATCCTGACCCTGTCCGATGTGCAGATTACCTCTGCAATCAGGCGCAGTCTGCCGATCTCCGAGAGCCTCTCCAAGCTGCTCGACCTCGACCGCTGTTATTCGATCAACCGTATTCCGACCGACAACGGCAGGGAGCTGGTTCTCTTCAATACCCACCTTTCCGCCTACGGCACCAACGGCGACCTGCATCAGCAGCAGTTGAATAAGCTGTTCGGCGATATGCAGGCGGAGTATGAAGATGGCAATTATGTCGTTTGCGGCGGCGACTTTAACCACGACTTTCTCGGCAATTCCAAGGAGATCTTCAATGAGGAGGTGCCCGAGGAATACAGCTGGGCGGCGCCGTTCCCGGACGAGCTGATCCCCGCGCATTTCAAAAAGGTCGTCGATTTCAAGAGCGGTGTGACGGTGCCGTCGTGCCGCAACTGCGACAAGCCCTACGGACCGGATTGCTTTACGGTCACGGTCGACGGCTTTATCGTTTCCGACAATGTCGAGACGACCTATGTCGACGTCGTTGACAATCAGTTCACCTACAGCGACCATAATCCCGTTGAAATGAGATTTAAACTCAAGAAGCAATAGATCATTTCGTGACCCCAAAAGGAGGAATCATTATGAGGTTTAAAAAATCAATCGCGATCCTGTTA
>CACZAW010000239.1 GCA_902779225.1 uncultured Ruminococcus sp.
CTCCTTGATCTCATTATGGCTGAGCTTGTCACGGTAGATCATCTCAGCCTTCTCGCGGATGACGCCCGAGCAGTTGTTGAGTATATGGCAGAACGCCTCATACTCGCCGTGCAGATCGCTCATAAAGTGCTCGGTGCCCTTAGGCAGACTGCGTATGGCGGTAAGGTTGATTATCTCTCTGGTCAGCGCCCTCGCCGAAGGGTATTTTTCGGCTAGCAGACGCATATATCTCATGTTTTTATCGGATAGCTCATAGTTGTTCATCCTCGGTACCTCCCGTCTTTCGGCGCTTACCGTACGGAGCATCGGCTCCGAAAAATCATTCTCTATGCAGTTATTATAATCCCCGCTTGTTCCAAAGTCAATCAAATTGACGGCGTCATTTTTGTCGCTTCTCAGGCGACCCGATCCTCCTTTGACCGCGCTATAATACAGTCGTAAGGTAAGAAATACAAACACACAGATACTTCAAGGAGGACAATATGTTGAGCAAAAAGATAAGTTCAAAGAACGTGAAGCTCAAGGCTGTTAAGAGCACAGCAAAAAACAACACCACAGAGCTGGTGTTTATCCTCGACCGTTCCGGCTCTATGGCGGGTCTCGAGCAGGATACCATAGGCGGTTTCAACTCCATGATCGAAAAGCAGAAGAAAGAGGACGGTGAGTGCTATGTCACCACCGTACTTTTCGACCACGAGATGATCACTCTGCACGACAGGGTCAGCCTTGATAAGGTCGAGCCCATGACCGACAGCGATTACTCGGTACGCGGCTGTACGGCGCTCATAGACGCTATCGGTACGACAGTCAGGCATATCGAGGACATCCACCGTTATCAGCGCCCGGAGGACGTGCCCTCAAACACCGTTTTTGTCATCACCACCGACGGACTTGAAAACGCCAGTAAGGAGTACACCGCCGGTCATGTCCGCAAGATGATCGAGCAGCATAAGGAGAGCGGATGGGAGTTCCTCTTCATAGGTGCCAACATCGACGCCGTAGGTACGGCAAAGGGCTTCGGTATCGGCGCAGACCGCGCCGTCAACTATCATGCCGACAGTCAGGGCACAGAGGTACTGTACGATACCGTATGCGCGGCAGTGTCAAACGTACGCGCAAGCGTGCCGCTGGCCGCGAGCTGGTCCAGAAAGATCAGCGAGGATTTTGACAGCAGAAAGTGATATTATCGAAAAAATCGGCTGTGTCGGAGCTTTACTCTCCGGCGCAGCCGATCGCTGTTTATTACAAAATGTTAATTGCGAAGCAGTTGACACTTGTGCCGGAGCCGCGGCAATTTCACCGATCATAAGGGTAGGCGTTCGGATATCGCACCGAATGCCTATAATACACCTATTATTATTGATTCAGCCAATCAAGGATGGTTTGATAGTCCTCAGGCTTGACTTCGGCGTGAGAATCATCATCGTAGCTAATCAGCGTGCAGTCGATGCGGCTTTTCAGTATTTCATAGAGCTTTTCCGCCTGGCCGTACGGTACCAGCGGATCGTGCTTCGCGTGGAATATCAGCACGGGTATGTTGATTTCATCCGCCCAATAGACAGCCGAGCGTTTTTTGTACTCCTCGGGGTTTTCCTCTGGCGTAAAGCCGATCGTTTCTTTCAGTACATCCTTCATATCATCGCGGGCTTCATATGATTCAATCAAATCGCTTACGGCGCCGATGGTGATAATGCGCTTGATCCTGCTGTCCTTTCGCGCCGCCGGGTAGGTCATCACGCCGCCTCGCGAAGCGCCGATCACGCAAAAATCATCCATAACAATAAACAAAAAAGTGTTTTCACACAGATCGATCAGCTTGATTACGTCATTGAGGTCGTCTCCGCCGAAGTGATCTTCGCCCTCAGATCCGCCGCAGCCCCTGTATTGTGACGCGATAACGATGCGGTCACATACTACACACATCGGGGCGGTCGTGTTGTTTTCCAGTTTTCCGTAATCCCTGTTGCCGCCGTGATTGTACATTGCGCATTTTCCGGGTTTCTGTGTTTTTTCAACAGAAAGCGGTACGGACAGATAGCCCTCGATCTTCAGCCCGTCCGACAGGTAGTTGAATTTATATGTGGTGCAGAACGCATCATATTTTCCGCCCTGATTGACTTTGACAAAGCCAAACACCTCGTCGCTCTCATAGCTCTCCATATTGTAAATGTCAGCTCTCTCGGAGGCGATCGCCGTTTCAGCCGGAGCGGCAGGCTCTGCCTGATTTGCTTTTTCGGTCTGACAACCCGCGAGAACAGAGAGAACAAGCACAACGGGAAGCAAAATACCGCATATTCTTGTTTTTCTCATACAGATACGCTCCTCCTATATTTCTATGGATCGGTGCAGCCTAAAAACGCTGCTCAGAGGTTCGCGTATTTCAGCGGCGCCGAAAATCCTTTGCGTTATGCGAAACGTTATTCGTCAGTTCTTTTTGCTGCCTGCGATAGTCA
>CACZAW010000240.1 GCA_902779225.1 uncultured Ruminococcus sp.
GCAGGCGTCGTTGTAGAGGCAGGGCGCGATTGCGGTTTGAATGTCGGCGACAGGGTCGCCTGCGGCGGCGCGGGATTTGCCAATCACGCCGAGTTCAACTATGTGCCGCGTAACTTGATCGTCAAGATTCCTGAAGGCGTGAGCTTCGAGGACGCGAGCTGCGCGATCTCTTTCATCGCCTCGGGATCGTTGAGGATCCCGCTCAGCTTTTCGCTCAGATCGTCCATCAGCCCATCAGCCTCTTGATGATCGCTTTCGCCTGCGGACTGTTCAAAAACTGCTTTGCCGCTTTCTCATCGCTGAGGATCGCATCGAATTTCGCCGCCTGTGCGGGATCCATCTTGTTGAGCAGTTTACTATAGTTAGAGCTTTGCAGGGCGCTTGTGATCTCGCTCTCCGGCGTGCCCATGCGCTCGCTGAGCTTTTTGATCAGCCTTGCGATCTGTTCTTTATCAGCCATCGTATTCACCTCTATTCTATCGTATGCAGGAAGGAGAAAAATATGAAAATAATCGTAGTATCCGACAGCCACGGCTCGTCCGCATCGCTGAAAAAAATCATGAAAATGCATCAGAACGCCGACGTCGTGGTACACTGCGGCGACAGCCGCGGCGAGATGGAGGAGATCAAGATGCTCTATCCCGACATCACCTATTATGAGGTGGCGGGCAACTGCGACTGGGGCTCGACGCTCCCGCTGACGGTCACCTTCGAGCTGGACGGCTTCAAATACATGGCGACCCACGGCCATACCTACAGCGTCAAATTCGGTCTGGGACAGCTCTGCTACGCCGCACAGGAGGCAGGCGTCGACTGCGTCTTTTTCGGTCATACCCACTATGCCTGCGACGAGGTATACGAGGGCATCCACCTGATTAATCCCGGCTCCTGCGGCGGCATGGGCGCCAGCTTTGCCATCGTCGAGACCAAGGACGGTCAGATGCTGACGAATATCGCGCATCTGAAAAACGGACTCTTTAAATAATGAAGAGTGAAGGATGAAGGGTGAAGGGTTGATGGCGGGCGCTGCCCGCACCCGATTCCTGTAACTCCTCACTCCTAACTCATAACTCCTAACTCTAAAAAAATCTGGCTTTTTCATCAAACCTGTGTTATAATATAATTTAACGACGCAAAAGGGGTGAGGACATGGCGATCTCTCTGAGACCGGAGAACGAAAAAATGCTTCTCGATCTCGTGCGCTCACAGCGTCTGCCCCACACGATCATCATCGAGGGCGACAGCAAGGAAGAGCGCGACAGCGCCGCGATGCTGCTTGCCGCAGCCGCGGTATGCACCGCAGAGGATAAGCCCTGTCTTAACTGCAATCAGTGCAAAAAGATCCTCGAAGGACTGCACCCCGATATGCTGATCCCGCAGCCGTCGAAAAAGCTGAAATCCGGCATCATCTCTCTTCAGGAGCTGCGCGAGGATTTTCTATCACAGGCGAGCATCAAGCCCAACGAGGCTGACTGCAAGATCTATCTGTTCACCGACGCGGACAGATTGCTCAGAGAGGATTCGCAGAACACGCTCTTAAAGATCATCGAGGAGCCTCCGCAGAACATCCTCTTCCTCTTCACCGCCGAAAAGGCAAAGGCGCTGCTGCCGACGGTACGCTCACGCGCCCACATCATCACCCTGAGCCGGACGTATGTCCCCGACGAACAGAGCGAAGAGATCGCGGCGGAGATCACAGACGGGGTCGTCCATCTCTACGAATACGACCTGCTCGTCACGCTCTCGTCCCTCGGCAAAAAAGAGGAGATCGAAGCCGCCCTGACGGCGTTCTGTGAAAAGCTGCGGCTGGCGCTGAGCTTCCAAAGCGGTATCAAGACCGACGACGGCTGCGCTCAAAAGCTCGTCCGCAGACTTGACCGTGCGCGTATCATCGCGCTGACCGAGATCACCCTCGCGGCGATCGCAAAGTTGAAAACCAACGTGAACCTACAGCTGCTCTTAACGTGGCTGTGCACACAATACAGGAGGATTACATGGCAGAAGTAATCGGCGTAAGATTCAAAGAAGGCGGCAAGGTATATTACTTTGACCCCGATAGAAATAAACTGAGGATCGGTGACATCGTCATCGTCGAAACCTCCCGCGGCATCGAATGCGGCACCGTCGCGATCGCCAACAAGCAGGTCGCGGACGACGAGATCGTCCACCCCCTCAAGAAGCTGATTCGCAAGGCGCACAGCATGTAAAAAAAGGCGCTCGCCCTGATGGGCGGGCGTTTTTTGACACCCAAACTGACACCCATTTTGATGATGTTTTAGCACAGAATTTTATACGTTCCAAAATAGGAACGTCGGGATTTTTTGCTTCATTTAAAATTCTTATATTAAAATTAATGGAACTTATTTCTCGATTAACATAACATTTATAACCTAAAGTATTATTTATTGAGAGCAAGATGCTCGGAGGCCTCGGCGTATGCGGCAGACCGTTCTGCTGTTCGTCCTTCCTCGGTGAGTTCCACCCCGTGTCCATCAAGATGGCAAAGGAACAGGGACTTTCCCTCTCCCCCACCAAGATCTCGGGCACCTGCGGACGATTGATGTGCTGTCTGAAATATGAGCAGGAGGCTTACGCCGACCTGATCAAGCGCACCCCCAAGGTCGGCACCATCGTCAAAACCCCGCTGGGCAAGGGTCTGGTCGTCGAAACCAACCTGCTCGCCAGAACCCTCAAGGTGAAGATGGACAACACCCCCGACGACGCCGCGCCCCAGTCCTTCAAGGTCAAGGAAGTCC
>CACZAW010000241.1 GCA_902779225.1 uncultured Ruminococcus sp.
ATACTTACGAGATCATTATGTCCGACGCCGTCGCGCGGTCTCTCGGATGACGAGATAAGGCGTTATAAAAGCGTACAAAACGAAAAGCATGAAGGGGTAGATATACAGAGATTCTCAGCGCCGCGTGAGGGCAGAAATCCCCTGATGCGGGCTGTCAGATACTTTTGGTGCAACTTCAGGCAGTTCGGTATCGCGAAACGCCGTAAGGACGCTGACGTTATATTCGCGGTCAGCACGCCTCCTACGCAGGGACGTATGGCGGGCAGAGCGGCTAAGAAGCTCGGAGTGCCGTTCGTCTATTCGATCCAGGATCTGTTTCCCGATTCGCTGGTGACCAGCGGACTTACTCGGGAGGATTCGTTTTTATATCGTTTCGGCGCGTGGATGGAGAAGAAGACATACCGCAACGCTTCGGGGATCATCGCTCTTTCCGAAGCCATGAGGGAAAAGGTAGTGTCCAGAGGCGCTGACGCCGACAAGGTCATCGCCGTATCCAACTGGATAGATACCGACGCGGTGGCTCCGGTAGCCAAAGCCGATAACCCCCTTTTTGAAGAGTATAATATAGACAGAAACAGCTTCAATGTAGTGTACGCGGGCAACTTCGGCGCTTCTCAGGGCGCTGATATTATCCTGAGGGCGGCTGATATGCTGAAAGATAACCGCGATATTTCGTTTGTGATCTTCGGCGGCGGCTCGGAGTTTGACAGCGCAAAGGCTCTGGCTGAGGAGTTGAAGCTCGATAACGTTAAGCTGTTTGACCTGCTTCCTGTCGAGAGAACGTCTCAGGTATACAGTCTGGGAGACGTCGCGCTGATCACCTGTAAGAAGGGCGTCGGCAAGTCGGCTGTCCCGAGCAAGCTATGGAGCATCATGGCGTGCGATACGCCTATTATCGCCTCTTTCGATACCGACAGCGAGCTGTCAAGGATCATAGACGCGTCCGGCGCGGGCGTCTGCGCAGAGCCTGAGAACGCAGAGGCTCTGGCGGCGGCGATAGAAGACGAATACTGCTGCCGCGGACATTCGGGCATGAACAGCGCAAGGGAATACGCTGTGGAGTTCGCGTCTAAAGAGAGCTCAGTAAAAAAATATGTCGACTGCATCGAAAACGCGGTCGTGTAGATCATAACTATCGCAGAAACACATTGAATCACGGGAATGAAAGATGAAGAGTAAAACAGTCCATCTGTGTCTGGCGAATTTTTATTCAGACGGATATTCGTATCAAGAGAATATGCTGCCGAAATTCCACCGAGTGCTCGGACATGAGGTGGAGATCATCGCATCTCTCGATACCTTCAATAAAGAGGGACGGTTCGTACAGTACACGGGTGATCAGGCATATAATAACGAATACGGTATCCCCGTGCGCCGACTGAATTACCGCAGTCCCGGGAAGATATATAGGATCCTGCGCAGATACACCGGCGTAAAAGCGGCTTTGGAAAACGCGAAGCCCGATACGCTCTTTATCCACGGATGTCAGTTCTCGGATATAGATGTGGTTGCGGATTATCTGAAAACGCGCCCTTCCGTAAAGGTATATGTCGATAACCATGCCGACGTCAACAACAGCGCGACGAACTTTTTGTCAAAGAATATCCTGCATAAGGGGATATGGAAGCGCTGCGCGCATATCGTAGAACCGTATACGGCTAAGTTTTACGGTGTAGTGCCCGCCCGCGTGGATTTTTTGAAGGAAATGTACGGGCTTCCGGCTGAAAAATGCGAGCTGCTGGTCATGGGCGCGGACGATGACGCGGTAGAGAAGGCGCTTCGTCCCGAGGTGCGCGCGGAACGCCGACGCGTTTACGGCGTGAGCGACGATGATATCGTCATCGTCACGGGAGGCAAGATCGACCACAATAAGCCGCAGGTGCTGAAGATGATGCGCGTCGTCAACAGCCTGAGCGACAGCCGCGTCAAGCTGATCGTATTCGGCAGCGTGGCGGAAGATCTCAAGGCGGAGTTTGAACGTAATCTCACCGACAGAGTCATCCATATCGGGTGGCGAAGGTCAGAGGATATTTACGAGGATTTCGCGGCTGCCGAGCTGGTCGCTTTTCCCGGTCTGCACTCAGTATTGTGGGAGCAGGCTGTCGGAATGGGCGTGCCGTGTATATTTAAGCGCATCAAGGGCTTTGAGCACGTTGATCTGGGCGGCAACTGCCTGTTTTTTGAAAAAGATGAGGAGGAAGAATACAAAGCTCGTATTCTGACCGCCTTGGATAAACTTGATGAAATGAAAGCTGTCGCGGTGTCTAAGGGAATGAAAACCTTTTCTTACCGCGATATAGCCAAAAGAGCTTTGGAGGGATAAGATGCCGAAGGTAACGATAAACGCCGATGACTTCGGTCTTAATAAGCATTGCTCCGAGGCGATAGCGGACGCATTTGATAAGG
>CACZAW010000242.1 GCA_902779225.1 uncultured Ruminococcus sp.
GTCGAGAGGCTCCGCGAGCAGCGAATCCACAACACTCTTGGCGGCGACGTCGCCGCCCTTATGTCCGCCGAGACCGTCGGCAGTCACCAGCACCGCTCCGTACGGCGTGTACGCAAAGCCGACGCTGTCCTCGTTGTATTCTCTGCCTCCCTGAGAGGTAAAGGAATAGATATCGATCATAATGCTCTCCCATTTCAATGGTTGAAGGGGTTAATACTCACATCGCACGACCAGCGCGGTGTAATTGTCCTGATATTTGCGGCCTGCCGCTACGATCCCTTTGTGCATATTGCGGCACATCAGCTCCGGCGTCTCTGCGTTCAGGCAGCTTCTGAGCTGTTCCTCTTTGAGGACGCCGCCCACGCCGTCGGAGCAGATCAGGATCACATCGCCGTCCAGCAGCGGGATCGGGCGCAGCACATAGTCCACATCCCTCAGCTCCCGCATCCCCAGATACGAGGTCAGCGCCGCCTTCTCGGGATTTGTCTCGGCGGGCGTGCGGTCGACCGAGCCCTCGCGGAGCTGCTGCAGGCATACGCGGGTAAACATATTCTGCTTGCGGTTCAGATGATACAGGCTGTCGCCGCGCTTTAAGATCAGATAGCTGTCGCCGACGCTGGCATAATACAGGCTTTCGTTAAAAAACACACAGATGATACCGGTGCTGCCGCCCTGCGCGCCCAGCGTCGCAAAGATCTCGTCGTTTGCCCGGATCATGCTGTCGCGCAGCTGAGCGGAGATATCCGCGCTTCTGTCCATGCTTTCAAAGTCGGCCTTGATCCGCCGGATAGCGGCTTCGCTGGCGACCTTACCATCCTTCATACCGCCCATGCCGTCCGCAACGACCGCCAAAAGTCCCTGCGTGCGCATCAGGGTAACGTCGGAGATATTCACAAAAGCGAATGAATCCTCCTGATGCGGGCGGGTGCCGGTCTGCTGCAGCTGCGCGGCGCGATAGCTCAGATAGTGCGGTATCGGCGTCTGCGCCGTAAAGACGCGCGGCGTATTCAATAGCGCTGTGTTTTTGTTCTTTTTCATGATACTCTGCCTTTCGCCGCACCTGCGGGGGCATCCCGGGTACGGACTGTGGTCATACCGTTATTTCAGTAGATAGATGAGCAGCAGGACAATACCGAAGCCCGCCATGCTGATCAAGAACGATACCAGTGCGGTTTTCAGCGGGCTGAACGCTTTTTCCTGTTTTGCCGCGCTGACAGGCGGCTGATACGGCTGCTGATATACTGGTGCGGGAGGATTGTTCGACTGCCGCAGCGATGCGCCCGACGGCGAGCCGGAGGTCTGCGTCTGCGGCGGCTGTGCGCCCGGTACGGGAGCCGATCTGAACTGTGCCGGCGGCACCGGAGCCGTTGTCAGCATACACTCCTTGAATTCCCTCGTCGTCTGAAATCTGTCCGCAGGCTGTACCGCCAGCGCCTTAAACAGCGCAAACTCGCCCTGCGGGGTCAGATCGGAGCAGTAGTACCGCGGCGTGACCAGCTGATCGTTGTCCATGCGGTCGATCGACTCCTGCGGCACGATGCCGGTGATCGCGCGGTAGAAGGTCGCCGCCAGCGAATAAACGTCTGTGAACGGGCCCTGTCTGCCGTGGCGCGAATACTGCTCTCTGGGAGCGTATCCGTGCTTTAGTACGACGTCAAGGCTGCGGCTCATATCGCCGATGCTGTAGCGCGCCGCGCCGAAATCGAGCAGCTTAACGCCGCCGTCCTTGGTAATAATAATATTGTCGGGGCTGATATCGCGGTGGACGATCCCCTTGGAGTGTACGACCTCCAGCGCGTCCATCACGGGTACCAGGATCCGTTTTGCTTCCTCAAAGCTGATTCTTCGGTTGTGCTTTTTCAGATAATCCTTCAGGCTGTCGCCCTCGACATACTCCATGACAAAGTACGCGGTGCCGTTATCCTCAAAATAGCGGTAAACACGCACGATATGGGGATTGCCGACAAAGGTCGCAAGGGTTTTTGCCTCGTCGAGAAAGCACTGCTTGCCGTATACAAAGCCCTGCCCTCTCTCGCCGGAATACGGCGATACCGTATTGGCCGCGCTGCGCGTTGCCATGCTGTCGGGAAAGTATTCCTTGATCGCGACGCGGTTTCCTCTTTTTGTGTCCTTGGCGATATAGGTGATGCCGAAGCCGCCCTGACCGAGCACTCTGCCGAGCAGATAGTAGTCTCCGAGCCGGATCCCCGCGGGCAGCGCCATCGGAAAACGATCCCGATCCTCATCCGCGTTATACCCGCAGTAGGGGCAGACGGGCGCATTCCCTTTTTCCTGAAAACAGTGATAACAAATCATCGTCATCCGTTCCCTTTCAAGATACAATTAATCTATTATATTATACAAAAGTCCAAAGATAATGTCAAATCCTTTCTCGCC
>CACZAW010000243.1 GCA_902779225.1 uncultured Ruminococcus sp.
ATGGAATACATCAATCTCAACGACGGCGTTGAAATCCCCGCGATCGGATTCGGCACCTTTCTGATACCGCCGGACGGCAGCACCTACAGGGCGGTGCGCGAGGCGCTCGATGTCGGCTATCGCCATTCTAAAAGCCCTTTATTTGAAAAATTGCTGGGTTTTCTATTCCTTGTTTAGCAGCTCAAATTTTGACGCCCTGTTTTTGCAGTTTTGGGAACGAGTTTGAGTCTAAAAGATAGACAAAAATCCTTGACAACCGCATAAACCTAAGCTACAATACAGCAAATGTAAATCCTCCTCTACCGGCTTGATCGAGCCGTGTAGGGGAGGT
The DNA here is from genome assembly GCA_902779225.1 of uncultured Ruminococcus sp. Lineage (GTDB taxonomy): Bacteria > Bacillota > Clostridia > Oscillospirales > Acutalibacteraceae > Ruminococcoides. The sequence continues at coordinate 332 of CACZAW010000243.1, forward strand.
TATTTTTGACCACAATTATGACCACAAATGGAATCGGAAGCATCGGAAATAACGGAGAAAAGAGGGCATCAAAGCAAAGCTCTTTGAGATCCTGTACAATATTCTCGGATACTGTGAGGAATCGGATAAGGAACAGGCGTATGAGGATATCGTTTTTGAGAAGCTCAAGCTGTCGCTGAAGTATCTGGAGGAAAACTACGCCGAAAACATCACCGCGGAATCCATGGCGGCTGTCAGCAATTATTCCGTCAGTCATTTTTCCAAGCTCTTTCGGCAGATGACGGGCGAATCGCTGACGCAGTATTTGAAGAATTACCGGCTCGAGACCGCCGCTAACCGCCTGCTGAATGAACCGACCAAAGTATCGGAGATCGCGCTGTCCTGCGGCTTCTCTAACCTCTCCTATTTTTCACGGGCGTTTTATCAAAAATATAAGATGACGCCCTCGGAATTCAGAAAAAATAACAGCGCTTGAGAATAAAGAGTGTGCTTTGCACGCTCTTTTTTCGCATAATAGGATTGTGTTAAAAAATACATCATTTTATGGTAGAAACAGGGTGTATATAATTTTATAATTTTCTCATAAAGATCAATCAAATCAAGAGATTTCCGATTTTTATCATCACTATTTTAGGAGGTTAACATGATGAAAAAGACCATAGCGATACTTTTAGCAATGCTGCTGATTCTGACCGCTGTGCCTTTCACCGGCGCATTTGCCGCCGAGGATAAGGGCGCGCCGTCCGAATTCGCGGCAAACGCCGCTTTGTATGTTCACGCTGTCAGCGGCGGCAAACGCCGCTTTGTATGTTCACGCTGTCAGCGATTCCGCCGACACGCAGGCGTGGCAGGAATGGCAGAGCGTGCATGACGAGGACTTCGTCGTCGACAAGCCCAATGATAAATACTTCTTTCTCCCCTCTTCTACCGCTGAAAACGTGATCGACGTGTACAACGGTTATGACGAGGCGGTAACGCTCAACGGCGTGACCGTCGCCGCCCACACGACTCAGGCCGTCGCGTATGAGCCGAACGCGGTCTATCCGGTCACCGTCTGTGGTGAAAGCTATACGCTGAAGATCATGCGGTCGAACGCCGAGGCCGCCATCTACATCAATAACCCCGAAGCGGACAGCAAAGGTACCGATCTGATGACCTATCTCAACGAGGATAAAAGCCTGAGCGCGAAAGCGACCGGCGCGATCGTCACACCCGACGGCGCAATCGACAACACCGTCATCAAGAAGATCAAGGGCAGGGGCAACACATCTTGGGACAAGCCGAAAAAGGGCTATAATATCACCTACGATAAGAAGGTCTCGATCGCCGGGATGGAAAAGAACAAAAAGTACTCCATCCTGCCCAACTATCAGGACGATTCTCTCAGCCGCAACCGTATCCTCTACGACCTGTCCGACGCCGTCGGTCTGCCCTATGCCTCCGACTCCCGCTATGTGGACTTCTATGTCAACGGCTTTTACTGGGGCTCCTATCTGATGTGCGAGAAGATCGAGCCGGGCAGTCTGGTGCCAGAGGTAGACGATAAAGGCTATCTCAACGACGACGGCACCGTCAAGGAGGACTTCCCCTTCATCGTCGAGATCGACGCGAGCGCCTCAGACGACGATTACTGGGTCAGCGCCGGGGACATGAAGCTGACAATCAAAGCTCCCGAGATCGATCCGGGCAAGCCGGGCTACGACGAGGTCAAGGCGTATGTCAGGACCAAGTTCGAAGCCTTCTATGACGCGACGTCGCCGACGGGCAAGCTCTCCGAGGTCGCCGATATCGATTCTGTCGCTAAGCTGTACCTGATCAACGAGCTCGGCAAAAACTGGGACAGCGGCGTGTCCAGCACCTTCTTCACCTATAAGCAGGACGAGAACGGCGTGTACAAATTCTATGGCTCGCCTGTATGGGATTATGACAACACCTTAGGCAACGCGGTCGGCATCGCGTGGGATCTGCGCAGCATGAAAGTGACCGATTATGAGGAATACACTGGCTGGTGGTGCCGCTACAAGGGAATCGCCAACGGCGGCAAACGCTCCGCCAACACGATTGCGCGCATTTCACAGAATGCGGAGATTAAGGCGAGCCTGCCCCGGATCTGGTTCGAAAACTTTATGCCTGCGCTGAGGCACTTCTCCGGCGAACAGTTCAGCCAAGAGATCGACAGCGAGCTGTACATGAGAGAACACTATATGACCCTGGTCGGGGACTCCGCCGCGATGAATTACGAGAGCGGCTGGCTGCTGAATACCGGAAGCTGGATCGCGGATCACTCCGGTCTCAATAAGGCGCATTATAACGCCGCGTCGAAAAAAATGATCGTCGAACCAACTGAGACTTCTTATGAGCAGACTTTTGAAGATATGTTCCGTTATGCCTGCGACTGGATGGAGGGGCGCTGTGCGTGGCTGAGCGAACAGTTCGCGCCGGATTATGTTCCCTCCCCGCTGCTGGGAGATGTAGATCGCGACGGTTCCATTTCTATTCTCGATGCGACCTGCATCCAGAGGCACTTAGCCAGTCTTCCGATTCCGGCTGCCCTCGACGAGACGATCGCCGATACGGATGAAGACGGTCTTGTTTCCATTACGGACGCGACCTATATCCAGCGCTGGCTCGCTAATCTGGAATCCAACGACCGTATCGGTCAGCCGATAGGATAAACATCATCATTCACGACCATGGGGTGCGTAATCCGCTCTCTCGGGAGAGTGCGTGGTTCGCATTCACGAGGTCAAGGGTTCGATTCCCCTTATTATTATTATAATGTAAACTGGACAAATGAGCGCTCGGTGTCATTCGCAAAAAATAGAGGTTTTTACAGAAAGGAAGTTTTGGAATGAAGAAAAAAACGATTTCACTCGCGCTGTGCTTTGCCATGCTCATTTCAATGCTCGCCGTCGGATTCACCACAACATCCGCTGCGACCGTTGAATCTGCTTCGACAGGGTACAGCAAAATAGAAAGTGCCGACGATTTCTCTTGGGATAACGCCAACGTCTACTTTCTTTTGACCGACCGTTTTGCAAACGGCGACACCTCAAACGACCACTCCTACGGCAGAGCTCTTGACGCCAACGGAAACCCGCTCAGCGGCTGGCAAACCGCTCGACTTCAAGGGTCTTACCCAGAAAATCAACGAAGGCTATTTTGACGACCTCGGCGTAAACGCCATCTGGCTCTCCGCTCCCTACGAGCAGATCCACGGCTATGTTGACTCCGGCGCCGGTCACTTTGCTCACTATTCCTACCACGGCTACTATGTGCTCGACTACACCGAGACCGACAGGAACTTCGGCACCAAGCAAGAGTTCAAAACGCTCGTTGACACCGCTCACGCTCACGGTATCCGCATCGTTATGGATATCGTTATGAACCACGCGGGCTACAACAACATCGTGGATATGGAAACATACAACTACGGTACCATCACCGACAAAAGCGCCATCGACGCTTATAAGTACAAGCTCAACGACGTCGAAGGCTTCCACAATTACATAGACTACTCCAGCTCTTCCTCCGATTGGGGAACCT
>CACZAW010000244.1 GCA_902779225.1 uncultured Ruminococcus sp.
GAAGCCTCAAAGGAGCTTCTTGAAGAGGGCTACACCATCCTCGCCGACGACAAGGGCAACTATGCCGACCTCAACGAGGACGCCGGCACCGGTAACGCCCTCAAAGAAGGCCCCAACCAGAAAATCGTCTATCTGGGCTACAAGACCACCGACGACGCGAGTGACGCCATCACCGACCTTGCGGTAATGAACATGAACGGCGGCTTCAGCTATCAGGAATATGAAAATCTGATGAAGACTCAAATGGATACGCAGATAAAGCCCTTTGTCGACCGCTTTATCTCTACGCTCAGCGAGTATCGTGAGAACCTGAAAAAGCCGCAGGATTCCGCTAACTACAAGCGCGCGGATTATTACAGAACGCTGCTCAATAAGCTGACCGACGACGACACCGGTGACAAGCCGCTGGGTGATCTGCTGGTCAACAAGACAAAATACGAAATGGGCGACGACGCCTACAACGCGCTCTCCGACGAGGAGAAGAAGGAGCACTGCGACATCCTTACCCTTTTGATGCAGGGCAACGGTCAGGCGATACAGCTGATGGAAACACAGCTGACAAAGGCGTCCGACTCTTCTGACAATACATGGCTCGACCGCTTTTTGAAAACCGATCTCGATAAGCTGACCCAAGAGGTCAAGGAAGAAAACCCCGGTATGACCCCCTCTGAGATCAATCAGGAGATGGATAAAAAATATTACGATACCGCTAAGAAAATCCGCGAAAAGTGGAACACCTTCAACGAGACCCTGCTAAACTACGATAACGCTCTTGATAAGGCGGAAGAAGCGGCAGAAACAAATGAAGAAAACAAAGACAGAAAAGAAATTGACATAGAAAACGTCACAAAGAAAGAGGAGATCGCGGAGTTCAACAAAGGGATGTTCGATGATCAGGCTACCATGATCAAAAGCGGCATGGCGGCTGAGGATATCGTCGCTCACGACTACCTTGAGGCTACCGAATACGGCAAAGGTACTCTGCTCAATTTCTTTGAAAAAGATGTATCGGAGTTCACCAGTGAGAAGAAGATCCGCGATCTGTACCCGATCGTTGACGCGCTCTCGGACGGTCAGATCGCCGGTCTGGACTTTCTCTCCATCAAGGACATGATCCTGATGGCGATATCGGACGAAAACGGCTTCAACAGCATAGATGTCAGCAACATGAAACCCGCGTCCGTCTATCAGAATGTCAACCGTGAGATCTACGAAACGGGCGGCGTCGCGCTGACCAGCAAGGCGCTGCGCGAAAAAGCTGCCTCTCAGCAACCGAAATCTGCCTTCCAGCTGAGCAAATTGGGCATAGTGCTCTGGACCTGTACAGCTGCTGCGGGCGCCGTAGCGGTGGGTACCGGTGTCGCGTCTGTTATTTACGGAAAAAAAGCTGCAGCCGCTGCTCAAGCCTTTAATGAGGCGGAACAGCGAATGCTTGCCGCTCAAGCACAATATGATAAGCTCTCTAAACAATCGGATATATTAGCCGAACGGTTAAACCATATGTTTCAGAACGAGCATGCCAACCCTGCGCATCAGATTAAAGCGGTAGAAAATGAATTGATAGCAAAGAATAAAGAATTCTTGGAATATTCCAGATCGCCTGAATATAAAGAAGCGATTAAAAACTACAATAACCTTGATGAAAACCAGGACGCAACTGCGCAGTTGGCAAAAAAGTCGAGTATATGCAAGTATCTGTCGGTAGGCTTTACCATAGCCGGTGTGATCCTTGCCGGTTACTCTATCTACACCACCATCACGGAGATGATGGAATACTACAAGGTCGATTTCGCGCCTATTCCCAAATATATCGTTGATGAAGCCGATATCACTACAACTGAAACCATCAACGGCAAGACCGAGACGATCATGCTCAAGAACCAGACTGCCTACTATAAGGTCGTCACCTGCAACAGGACTGACGGCGGCGGAAGCAAGATCGAGAAGCAAAACCATAAGATACTCCTCGACCGAGCCGACCTCAACGGCGACGTAGGTCAGCAGTGGCTGGCTCTCTACAGCGTGAAATATGAAAACGGCTTGCCGATCCTCGCGGATTCCTTAAAGTTCAAGCAGGGCAAGGGCGGCGCTCCCGAGGGCTACACTACCGGCATCCATATGTTCGGCGAGGAAGCGGTGCAGAACCTGACAGACGCAAGCAAGAGCATGCCTCTTTGCTATAACGACCCCAATGAGGGCACCTATGTGTTCTTTAAGCGTGATAAGGCAAAAACGGCGGTAGGCTCGCTGTTCTCCGGCGGCTCCCTCGCGCTGGGCGGCGTGATCGGTCTTGCCGTAGGCGGCTTGCTCACCTTCGCCGTCATTCAGCTGGCAAACAAGAAGAAAAAGAAGGAAGCCGAGCAAGCACAATCGAATTAACAAACCACATCAAGGGC
>CACZAW010000245.1 GCA_902779225.1 uncultured Ruminococcus sp.
GTGCCTTGATGATGCCGCCGTGCTTTTCGGTGATAGCTCTTGCTACCGAAAGCCCAATGCCGAAGCCCTTATTTTCATCCTTGGAACGGGATGTATCTCCGCGATAGAATCGATCGAACAAGCGCGTCAGCGCTTCATCGCTCAGGGGTTCCTTCATGACATTTTCCGTTTTCAGAACGATATTCTTACTCGATTTACTCAGTGACACATGAATGTCGGTATCTTCAGGAGCGTACTTGACGGCATTTTCGCAAAGAATACTGACAAGTCTTTTGATTGCTGCTTCATCGCCGCAATATGTCAGATTATTCTCTGCGTTGACAATCATGTTCTTCCCATTGAATTCCGCCATACTGACAAATGGCTCCGCAACGGCATTTACGGCATTTGACAGATTGAATTCGTTTCGTTCAAAAGCGGAATCCGTTTCATCCATGCGTGACAAATACACCAGCTCATTCACCAGCTTACGCATATCGGCAACCTGCTTTTGCGTCCCCTGCACCCACTCGTTCGCTCCGATATCCATTGATAACACATCCATGTTGGCGGAAATGACAGTGAGCGGCGTTTTCAGCTCATGCCCTGCGTCGGTAATGAATTGCTTTTGCCGTTCAATATTATCCATCATCGGGCGTATCGCTTTCTTGCTGAGGAGCGATACCAACAGCCATGATAATAAGATTCCGACAACGCAAGCACCTATTGAAATGATCAGAAGCGAAAACACTTTTTCTCTTTGTGATTCAAAATTAAGAAAGACGGCTGCCTTAGAACCGTCTGATTTTTCAGTCACCTGATACAGATAGTTCTTGGTATGACCTGACAAGGTATCGGACGACAATACGTCATTTGCAATCGTTAAAAGCTCATCGTCGGTGTATTCGGTCTCCTTGGAGTCTGCGCCGAGGAACAGCTCGCCGTCGGCGCTTTGTATCGCAATAAAGTATCTTGATTCCTCGACCTTTGTATTCATATGATGATTATTGCCTTTTTGCCGTGTTTGCGGAACGCTGTCATCGGAAGCCGTTTTCCCGTGATGATTTTCACCGTTCTGGCTATTGGTTTTGCCGTACGCTGCATTATCATTTTCGACTATATAATTCATCGTTTCTTTCAGCTCGGCAGAAGTATTGACATAATGGACAGCATTGATGACGCCGGCAACAAGAAGCATTGCCAGCGTCAGCGCCAATAAAGCGATTTTGATAAAGCGCTGTCGGATTTGTTTCATCATAGTGTACTCTCCAGACTGTATCCGACGCCGCGGATCGCTTTGATCTTCAAGTGTGCGCCGATCTCGGTCAGCTTTTTGCGTAAGGTTGAAATATTCACCCAGACGACGTTGACTTCTGCGTCGCTGTCCCAGCCCCAGATGCGCTCCATGATCTGATCGATACTGAGTACTGCTCCCGGATGCTCAACAAGCATTTCTATCAGCTGGAACGCCTTGTTGTTCAAACTGACACTTTTCTTCCCGCAGGTGATCGTCATAGCAGATTTGTCAAGCTCAATGTCAGCGTACTTGATGACGTCATGCTGATAATCCACCTTGCGCCGCAGCATGGCGCGAATACGCGCGAGCAGTTCGGAGGCGGCAAAGGGCTTCGGCAGATAATCGTCCGCTCCGGTATCAAGCCCTTCGACTCTGTCCTCTATCGCGTCGCGGGCAGTGAGCATCAGTACGGGAGTCGAGATACCCTTACCGCGCATCCAGGCGAGCACTTCGATGCCTGTCTTCTTCGGCATCATCCAGTCAAGGATCACACCGTCATAGTCGGCTTGCTCGATATAGTCGAGCGCGTCCTGCCCATTATATACCGCGTCGACGGAATAGCCGGATCGTTCCAAAAGTGTTTGGACAGCTTTGGATATGTCACGGTCATCTTCGGCGAATAACAAGCGCATAAAGGTCACCTCCAATATGTTAAGTATAGCAGAACAAAGTCACAACTGCAACAATCAAAAACAGAATATACACGCATAGCCGTACCCACGGCATCGCCTTGCCGAGCTGTTTGTTGATCTTGCCGCTGAGCGCTCCCGATAAGCCGAAAACAACCAGCATGGGCGTCAGGGAGCTTGCCAGTGCAAACGCGGCGCCGAGCAGAACAGCCGCAGGCAGCGACAACAGCATCGCGTAACCGGCTACCATCGTCAGCGGAACACACGGATAAGCGCCGTAGGCCAGCCCGACAGAGAAGGATGGGATCAGGCGAGTCTTGTGCTTTGCAGAGCACTTGCCGCCGCATTTTTTGCAGTCGGGTTTGCGATTGCGAAACCACCGATAGATCAAAAACAGAGCCGATACGATCATCACCCAAGATACCAGATGATGCAGGTTGAAGCCGCTGACCATGCCGTTTTCGTCAATGAATACCTTGCCGAT
>CACZAW010000246.1:0-690 GCA_902779225.1 uncultured Ruminococcus sp.
ATTTGATTAAAAGCAAATGAGTTATTATGTCTATATGATGACCAATCAAAGTGATGATGTTCTTTATACCGGAGTAACAAACAATTTGCTTCGGCGTGTATTTGAACACAAGAATCATTTGGATACCAAGAGCTTTACCTGTCGTTATAATGTTGAAAAACTGGTTTATTACGAGGTTTACAATGAAGCAGAATTAGCGATAGCCAGAGAAAAACAAATCAAAGGTTGGAACAGAAACAGAAAGAATAAATATGTTTCTGAACAAAATCCTGAATGGCGGGATTTGTATCAAGAAATAATCGGTTGAGATTGCCACAGCCCTAGAGGGCTTCGCAATGACGATCAGTAATCGGTTGAGATTGCCACAGCCCTAGAGGGCTTCGCAATGACGATCAGAAAGAAAAGGAGTGAGAACATGGCGGAGCTATCTCCGATGATGAAGCAGTATTTTCAGATCAAAGAACAGAATAAAGACAGCATCCTGTTTTTTCGCCTCGGAGATTTCTACGAGATGTTCTACGACGACGCAAAGCTTGCGTCAAAGGAGCTCGAGCTGACCCTCACCGGCCGCGATTGCGGTCAGGAGGACCGCGCGCCGATGTGCGGCGTGCCTTTCCATTCCGCAGAGGGATATATCGCCCGCTTAGTCAGCCGCGGCTACAAGGTCGCCATCTGCGAGCAGACGGAGGA
>CACZAW010000246.1:781-3153 GCA_902779225.1 uncultured Ruminococcus sp.
TATATTTGTTCTCTCTATTCCGACAAAAACCATATCGGTATCGTGTTCTGCGATATCTCGACCGGTCAGCTGTTTGTCAGCCGGTTCAAGAGCGACAGCTCCTTTACACAGCTCAAGGATCAGCTGACCGCTTACGCGCCGAAAGAGATCCTGATCGGCGGTGTCAGCAAAAAGAACACGATCCTGAATTCCTTTATCAAAGAACGGCTCTCTGCATCCGTTTCCAATCCCGACAGCTCGCTGTACGGGCTGCTGGACTGCACCGCGCTTGTCAACGGGCATTTCAACAAGGAAAACGCCGCGAAGATCGCCGATATGCCCGAGGTCGTTATCGCTCTCGGCGTGCTGCTGTCCTACCTCAAAGAGACTCAGAAAACAGGGCTTGAGCGCATCGATACCATCGAGCTGTATCACGAGGACGAGTATATGAAGCTCGATTTCAATACCCGCCGCAACCTCGAGCTGACCCGCACGATGATGAGCAAGGAGAAGAAGCATTCTCTTTTGTGGGTGCTGGATAAGACCAAGACCGCGATGGGCAAGCGCCTGATCCGCTTCTGGGTCGAGCATCCGCTGATGAATGTGACGGCGATCCTCAAACGCCAGAATGCGGTCGAAGAGCTGGTGAACGACACCGTCAACCGCTTGGAGCTGACCGCTCAGATGGTCGGTATCTTTGATATCGAGCGACTGATGACTAAGATCGTCTACGGCTCCGCCAACGCGCGCGAGCTGCGATCCCTTTGTCAGGCGTTGTCAAAGCTGCCCGCCCTCAAAGCGACGCTGTCAGGCTTTGATTCAAAGCTATTAAAACAACTGTATAACGATATCGATCCCTTAGAGGATATGACCGCCCTGATCGACAGCGCGATCGTCGACGATCCGCCGTTTTCAGTCCGCGAGGGCGGGCTGATCAAAGAGGGCTATTCGCAGCCGCTTGACGAGATCAAGCGCGATATGACCGACTCTACCTCGCTGCTCGCGCGTATCGAAGCCGAGCAAAAGGAGCAGACCGGCATCCCGAAGCTGAAGGTCGGCTACAACCGCGTCTTCGGCTACTATATCGAGGTCACGAATTCCTACAAGAATCTCGTACCAGAGACCTATATCCGCAAGCAGACGCTTGCTAACTGCGAGCGCTATATCACTCCGGAACTGAAGGAGCTCGAGAGCCGCATCCTCGGCGCTAAGGATCGCTGTGTCGCGATCGAATATGAGCTGTTCAACGATGTGCGCGAAAACGTCGCTTTGAACCTCGACCGCATCGAGCGCACCGCGAAGGCGATCGCTACCTTGGACGTTTTGACGTCGCTCGCGAATGTCGCCTCCGATAACCGCTATACCAAACCGGACATCACGCAGGGGAGCGCGATCCGGCTCAAGGACAGCCGTCATCCGGTCGTCGAAGCTCTGCTCAATAACGCTTTGTTCGTTCCGAACGACGTTTTTCTCGATAACTACGAAAACCGTATCGCGATCATCACCGGCCCGAACATGGCGGGCAAATCCACCTATATGCGTCAGGTCGCTTTGATCGTGCTGATGGCGCAGATGGGCTCGTTCGTCCCTGCGTCCTTTGCTGAGATCGGCTTGGTCGACGCGATCTTCACCCGCGTCGGCGCATCCGACGATCTCGCGTCCGGACAGTCGACCTTTATGGTCGAGATGAACGAGGTCGCCAATATCGTCAGGAACGCGACCGCCAAGAGCCTTTTGATCCTCGATGAGATCGGACGCGGCACCTCGACCTACGACGGTATGAGCATCGCTCGTGCGGTGCTGGAATATGTCGCCGATAAAAAGAAGCTCGGCGCGCGCAGTCTGTTCGCGACCCATTACCACGAGCTGACCGTGATGGAAGAGCTGCTCGACGGCGTCAAAAACTATAATATCGCCGTCAAAAAACGCGGCGACGAGATCACCTTTCTCAGGCGCATCGTTCCGGGCGGCGCGGATGAAAGCTACGGCGTAGAGGTGGCTAAGCTCGCCGGCCTGCCCGACAGCATCATCGAGCGCGCCAAGGAGATCCTGCGCGAGCTCAACGAAGCCGCTCCCGCCGAACGCCATACATCCGAACGCTTTGAAGAGCCCGCTTCGGCACAGCTCAGCCTGATGCCGTCCTCGTCTACTGCGATAGAGGATAAGCTCCGTGCCGTCGACGTCAACACCCTCACCCCGATCGAGGCGATGAACGTCCTGTACGAATTAAAGAACCTGATAGATTAAGATATCGGTTATTCAAAATTGTCATTGCGAAGCCCGTTAACCGGGGCCCCCGCAACGCCCCGCGTTGTGGGGAGAGGAGTCGCGGCGGAGCGATACGAGAGTAGTCCGTTCAGGACTGCTCTCAATAAGCGCAGCCCGCGACGACG
>CACZAW010000247.1 GCA_902779225.1 uncultured Ruminococcus sp.
AAAAGCCTCCCTTGTCTAAAGGGAGGTGCCTCCGTAGGAGGCGGAGGGATATACAAATCGGGTGAGGGCGGAGCCCTCCATTCATTATTCACTATTCGTTATTCTCTATTCTTTATTCTTTAATTCTCCCCTATCCCAGCATTCCCCTCAGCTTCAACAGTATCTTCTTCTCCCTGCGCGAGATCTGCACCTGTGTCGTACCCAGCCGCTTTGCGGTATCGGACTGGGTCTTGTGCCGAAAGTACCTGAGCTCGATGAGCCGTCTGTCCTCCTGAGGCAGCGCACCGATCGCCTCCCTCAGCGAAAGCCTGTCCGTCAGCGCTTCCTCGGGCGACGGCACGGGGACGTCGACGCCGCGCCGACCGTCATCCCCCTCATACGAGAGCGACAGAGTCGACTGCGCGGCATTCAGCGCCTCCTGCGCTGCGTAAACATCCGTTCCGAGCCGATCCGCCAATTCCTCGATACGGATCTCCGCGTTGTGCTCTCTGCGGTATGCTTCGGCGATCCTGCGCGCTTTGACGCTGCGCTCCTGCAGCGGCCGCGAGAGCTTCACCGTCCCGCCCTCGCGGAACAGCCGCCTGATCTCACCGAGGATCACCGGCACGGCGTAGGTAGAGAGCTTCAGTCCGCGTTCGGGTTCAAAGCGTCCGACCGCCATGGTCAGCCCCAGACATCCGGCGGCGTACAGGTCGTCGTATTCGATCCCCTTGCCGCGAAAGCGCGCGGCGCAGGCGTGCACCAGACCGAGGTTGCTCTCGACCAGCTCAGCCTTCGTCATACGCACTGTGGATGATCTTTTCGAGGGTGACGGTCGTGCCTTTGCCGACCTTGGAGCGCACCCGCACCCTGTCCGAAAAGCTCTGCATGACCGCAAAGCCCAGACCGGCGCGCTCATCCGACGAGGTGGTATACAGCGGCTCCATCGCCCGGGCTACATCCTCGATGCCGACGCCCGTATCGCGGATCCGGATGACGACGCGGTTGTCGTCGGTGATCTTTGCGTCGATATACACCGTGCCGACAGTATCGGGATAGGCGTGGACGATCGCGTTGGTGACCGCCTCACTGACCGCTGTCTTGATATCCGCGACCTCGGCGACCGTTGGATTCAGCGGCAGGATAAACGCCGACACCGCCGCGCGGGAAAAGCCCTCGTTATAGCTGACCGACGGAAAGCTCAGCTTCATCCGATTCTTCACATTCATTGTATCACCCCCAAGGATTCGATTCCCGAAAGGGTGATGATTTTTTTGAGGGTCGGCGGGATGTTGACGATCTCCATCCGCCCACCCAGCAGCGAGATACAGCGATAGCGCCCCATGATCAGCCCGATGCCTGACGAATCCATAAAGCTGACCGCTTTGAAGTCCAACACCAGCCTTGCCGGACGCAGGCTCTCGCATTTCAGATCGATCTGAGACCGCAGCTTCGGCGCGATATGGTGATCGATCTCACCGTAAAGCCGAGCGATCAGCGCGCCGTTTTCATATGTAAGGTCTACCATGTTTTCCTCCTCTTCTATCGCTTTGTCATTCCGAGGAGCGGATAATATCCGCGACGTGGGAATCCCCTTCCTCTTGCAACCGGTCGTAATGACAGGGGGATTGCCACGGCAAATGAATTTACCTCGCAATGACAGCACGGTTTAGAGATTGATTATGTCATACGAACTTTTATCAACAATCCATTCTCCCGCCGACGTGAAGGCGTTGTCGGACGATCAGATCCCCGCGCTGTGCGAGGAGATCCGCGAGAAGCTCATCGACGTCGTATCGGTGAACGGCGGACACCTCTCCTCCAATCTGGGCGTGGTCGAGCTGATCGTTCTGCTTCACCGCGTCTTTAACTGTCCCGAGGACAGCATCGTTTTTGACGTCGGTCACCAGTGCTATGCGCATAAAATGCTCACCGGACGGTATGACCGCATCGATACGATCCGCCGCGAGGGAGGCTTGTCCGGCTTCCCGAAGCGTAAGGAAAGCCCCTGCGACGCGTTCAACGCCGGCCATGCCAGCACCTCCATCTCCGCTGCCTTCGGTATCTGCAAGGCTAAGGAGCTGTCGGGGGATAATTCCTATACCATCGCCGTGATCGGCGACGGCTCTTTGACCGGCGGTATGGCTTATGAAGGCCTGAACAACGCCGGCAGATACAACAAAAACTTTATCATCATCCTCAACGATAATAAAATGTCCATCAGCAAGAACGTCGGCGCGATGGCGCGATATCTGTCGAGTATGCGTATGCAGCCGTGGTATCTGCGGCTGAAATCCCGCACCGAGCGCGTGCTCAGAAAGATCCCGCTGCTGGGCAGACCGATCCGCAGGATCTGGCGCAGCGAC
>CACZAW010000248.1 GCA_902779225.1 uncultured Ruminococcus sp.
CCATTCGGTGGCCCTGTTATTTGTACTGCCGAAAAGCGTAAGCGGTGGGATTCGAACCCACGAGCCCGTGAGGACTACCTGATTTCGAGTCAGGCCCGTTATGACCACTTCGATACGCTTCCGTATTTACTTGTCAGCAAACATCATTTTACTTTGTTTTACTCATATTGTCAAGTGTTTTCAAGCAAATAGCCGATAACGGCGTTCGATACCAAAAAACCTTTAACAGTTAAAGAGAGGGAAGAAGAGGTCAAAGTTGCAAATCCTTTTTCCGTCAGCATACCCGCCGAGCGCATGAATCGATCGCTGAGAGGATGACCGAAACGCTGTTTAAAGCGGTCAAAAATCAAGCCCTCTGTCAATCTCAGGGCAAGCATGATGTATTCCTCCTCATTTCCGCCGTCGCCTTCATATGAGAGCTTATCCGTATAAAAGGCGTCAAAGCTGTTATCATAGTAAAAACGCTTACCGTCCAAAAATGAATGCGCAGACGGTCCCAGACCCAGATATTCCTGATCATGCCAATACATCAGATTATGTCTGCTTTCGCGCCCTTTAAGCGAAAAATTGGATATCTCATATTGATGATAGCCCAATTTGTTCAGATAGCTCACGCCTTCCTCGTAAATCGCCGCCTGTGCGTCATCGTCAAATAAGGGTAATTTCTTTCTTTGCTGATAAAAACGCGTCTCAAGCTCGATTTTAAGGATATACGCGGATATATGCTGAACCTGACAATCGGCGCAAAAATCAAGCGTGTGATGCAGTGAATCCATGGTTTGTTCGGGAACGGCGAGCATAACGTCAAGCGAGATATTATCAAATCCGGCGTTTTGTGCTGCCGCTACGGTATTTTGTGCGTCATGTACGGTATGTCTGCGGCCGAGCAGCTGCAGCTCATTGTCGTTCGCGGACTGTAAGCCGATCGACAGCCGATTGAAGCCCGCCGCTCTCATGGCGGAAAAATCGAGACTGAACGCAGAGGACGGGTTGACTTCTACGGTGATCTCAGCGTTCTTATCAACATCAAAACAGCCCTTCACGGTATCCAAAAGATCGATCAGGCGCTGATCTCCCAGTAACGACGGCGTACCGCCGCCGAAATAGACTGTACCGATCTGCCTGTTGATCCGATTTGACCACGAAGCAACAGAACGCTTAAGCGCGGATACATATTCATCTATGGCGGCATCATCCGTATGCTTGCTGAAAAAATTGCAGTAATAGCATTTTCCGTCACAAAAAGGGATATGCAGATACAGTCCGATTGGTTCCATAAAATCTCCTTAAAACATTTCGGGAAAGGGGTGAGGCGAGAACTTTCGTTCTCGCCTCGGTTTGGAAGGTATATGAAAAAACTTAGATGAAATCTTTGTTATGTGTATATATTAATAAATCTTCGGCTTATTGTCAATAGATTTTGGTTATTTGGATGTAGAAAAAAGGCAAAAAAACTTGTTGACTTTTACCATAATTTTAGAGTAAAATTATATAGTATTAACAAATCCAGTAGGCATTTTTGCACGGAGGCTTGACATTGAGTAACTTAACAGAGCAAATCAAAAAGCGCCGCACCTTCGCGATCATTTCTCATCCCGACGCGGGTAAAACAACCTTGACGGAAAAGCTGCTGCTGTACGGCGGAGCGATCAATCTTGCCGGATCGGTCAAGGGCAAAAAGACAGCAAAGCATGCCGTGTCGGACTGGATGGAGATCGAAAAGCAGAGAGGTATTTCTGTTACCTCGTCGGTTTTACAGTTCAAATACGACGGTTACTGCATCAATATCCTTGATACGCCCGGACACCAGGACTTTTCCGGATCGCGACGCCCAAAGTCCGTTTGATCTTCTGGAGGATATCGAAAATGTGCTGGGTATCAATACCTGCCCGATGAACTGGCCGATCGGCTCCGGTAAGGAATTCAAAGGCGTCTATGACAGAAAGTCCGAAAAGATCCTCTCATATATCGCCAACAACGGACAGCAGGAGGTCGAAACGATCGAGCTGTCTTTGGACGATCCCGATCTTGACAGCAAGCTGTTCTACGGTCAAAGGGATTCGCTGATGGATGATATCGATCTGCTTGACGGTGCAGGCAACGAATTTGATATCGATATGGTGCGCAAGGGTGAATTGACTCCCGTTTTCTTCGGCTCTGCGCTCAACAATTTCGGCGTTGAACCGTTCCTGCAGGAATTTCTCAGTCTGACGACCGGACCGCTGCCGCGAGAAGCAGGCGGCGAGATGATCGCGCCGGACTCTGATTTCTTCTCAGCTTTTGTGTTCAAGATCCAGGCAAATATGAACAAGGCGCATCGCGACCGCGTAGCCTTCATGCGAATCTGCTCGGGCAGGTTTGATAAAAACATGGATGTCTACCATGTCCAGGGAGACCGCAAGATGAAGATCTCTCAGCCGCAGCAGATCATGGCGCAGGAGCGTGAGATCGTCGATGAGGCGTTTGCGGGAGATATCATCGGCGTTTTTGATCCGGGTATCTTTTCCATCGGCGATACGATCGTGTCGCCCGGACAAAAATTTGCGTTCAAGGGTATCCCAACCTTTGCGCCGGAGCATTTTTCTCTGGTGCGTCAAAAGGACACCATGAAGCGCAAGCAGTTCGTTAAAGGTATGAATCAGATCGCGCAGGAAGGCGCAATACAGATCTTCCATGAACCGGAATCCGGTATGGAGGAAGTCATCGTCGGCGTTGTCGGCGTGCTCCAGTTCGATGTGCTCAAGTACAGGCTGGAGAACGAGTATAATGTCGAGATCATCATGGAGCCCACTCCGTATCAGTATATCCGTTGGATCACATCCGACAGCGATTATAAGACACTGGATCTCGCATCCGACACCAAGGTCGTCGCTGACTTTAAGGAAAACAAGCTCTTGCTGTTCCGCTCGGAATGGAGCATCGACTGGGCGCTGGATCATAATAAAGAGCTTCGCTTGCAGGAATTCGGCAACGCGGAATAAAAGGACACGCAAAATATCGGCACCTCTTGAATACACATTTCAAGAGGTGTTTTTTATGTTCGGTTTTTTAGCTTATCTCAGTCAGTATATTTTTCTGTTCATACTCCATATCGCCAACAGCGAGAGCTTTCCGAAGCCGCTGACAAAAGCACAGGAAAAAGAATATCTGGAACGGTGTGCAAGGGGCGATATCAATGCGCGCAACACCTTGGTGGAGCATAATCTCCGTCTGGTTGCGCACATCATCAAAAAGTATTATCAGAACGCCTCCGGTCAGGAGGATCTGGTATCGATCGGTACCATCGGTCTGATCAAGGCGATCAATACCTATGATATCAATAAAAATATCAAGCTGTCGAGTTATGCGTCGCGTTGCATTGAAAACGAGATCCTGATGTACTTTCGGAATCTGCGCAAATCGGCGCAGGACGTTTCTCTGAACGACACGATCGATACCGACAAGGACGGCAATCCGCTTACCTTGATGGATATTCTGGCGGACGACAGAAATATCGACGACGATATCGACACCGGTATGAATCTACAGGTGCTGCGGCAATATATCGACAGTGAACTGACGCCGCGTGAACGAGAGATCATTATCTATCGTTACGGTCTGACA
Organism: uncultured Ruminococcus sp.; assembly: GCA_902779225.1. Lineage (GTDB taxonomy): Bacteria > Bacillota > Clostridia > Oscillospirales > Acutalibacteraceae > Ruminococcoides. The sequence continues at coordinate 3,604 of CACZAW010000248.1, forward strand.
GGTGATGCACCCCAACCGCAGAGGGAACTGGCAAGACGGCTGAACATCTCGCGGTCGTATATCTCCCGCATCGAAAAGAAAGCGCTGGAAAAGCTGAGAGCCAGATATGAGCAGGGGCCGATGCACGAATAGTATTGACTGTCGATGGATTTGGAAATATAATAATATCAGCGTCAGCGACATATATATCATCGGGTGATATGATGTGAAGCTGAGAAAAACATACATTCTGGTGTACGCTGCCATATTGATGATCGTGATTCTGATCATGATATCTTCTTTTTCCGACGTTGCACGGTTGACTTCAAAAGAAACAATGCCTTCTGAGCTTATGACCGTCATAATCGACGCGGGTCACGGGGGAGAGGACGGCGGAGCCGAGGTCGAAGGCGTTGTTGAAAAAGACGTCAATCTTGCCATCTCAAGAAAGACGGCAGCGATTCTGCGGCTGTGCGGATATCCGGTCAAAGAAGTGCGAACCGATGACAACGCCGTCCGCCTCCAC
>CACZAW010000249.1 GCA_902779225.1 uncultured Ruminococcus sp.
CATGGACGGCAATTTCAACACTACCGAATATAAAGAGGTCCTGCGCCAGAGAAAGACGGACGTCGCGGAGCTTCTCACCGAATTTATGGCGACGATCCGTGAATACCGCGCGAACCTCAAAGCGGGCAAAGCCAAGGCGACCGCTGTTCACGATCTGCTCAACAAGTTCACCGACGACGATTCCGGCAAACCGCTGGGCGATCTGTTCAACAGCGAGACCTTACAGGATAAGGTCGGTATCACAAAAAGCATCACCGACAAGAACAGCGGTAAACTGCCCGACCTGCTGATGATCCTGATGCAGGGCAACGCCGCGTATATCCGTGTCGTAGAATCTCTGCTGGCAGTAGCGGCGGATACGAACGATAACACATGGATCGACCGCTTTGCGGAAAAAGACTATGACGATATGCTCGACGAGTTGGAGGACAGCCGTCCCGATCTGAACACTCCCTCCAAGCGTACGCAGTTCCTTGATACGGAATACGGCTCTCTGGCTACGGATCTTTCCAAAGCTGTGTCCGATTTGCGCTTTGAGTTCCTCGATTATGAGGCGCTGGGCTTATCCGTAACAGAGGCAAAGGAAAAAGATATCGAAGCTAAATTCGGCAACGCCGATACAGCCGATCAGGAAGAAAAGGCGGATATCGTTGCCGACGAGCTGAAGTGGGCTCAGACAGGCGTCCTTTATGAAGCTCTGAAAAATTACGAGGGCGGCAAATACGCAAAAGGCGAGCTGCTCGACTTCTTTATGGAGGACGTCGACGAAGACGACGTCGAGCGTTACTATCCGATGGCTGCGGCGTTCACCGAGGGACAGCGCGGCGGCATGAACTTCGTTTCCCTCCGCGAGCAGCTCCGCTACGCGTTTTTGGATTATGAATCGTGGAAAAAGGACGTAGAGAAAAAGGTCGATTTTTCCGGAATGGCAAGCTCGATCTATACGGGAATCAACCGCGAGATGTTCAAGACCGACGGATCCATCGCCTATACCGGCGCGGCAACCAGAGCGAATAACACTTCCCCGGAGGGGGATGACGATAAGATGACCGACGGCGAGATGATCCTTCTTATGCTGGGAGCTACCTTATTTGCCGGCGTCGCGTACGGCGCGATAAAACTCATCGCGAATACGGCCTCTGATAAAGTTGCTGAGTATGTCATACCTCGTTTGCCGAAAAACGTGGATCCGAGTCTCGTTTTAGAAAGCCAAAGAGTAGATGACAAATTTATGGTAGATATCGACTCGATCAGCGACGAATATGATCTGGTTTCCGGGATCGGAAAGTTGTTCAAAGTCCTCACTATTTTCTTTGCGGTCGCGACGGCGGGATATACGATCTATACACTTGTTAAAACAGACGAGGTCAAACTCAAGCCTATCCCCAAGTATTTTGTAGACAACTATACCTCCGAGCAAGGCGAATCCTATCAGCTGAACTATCAGGCGGTGGAGTGCAACCGCGCGGATTATAATCAGAATAAAAAACAAACCGGCGACAGCGCCGACCTCAACGCCGATGAAGGCAAGCAGTGGTTGGCGATCTATGTCTCAAAGAACTCGATGGCAGGCAAGCCCTTAACGCCTGATTTCAAGATCGCTGAGACCGCTTCCGCGCCCGGCGGTATGGACGGCAATATCCATACGCTCGGCGAAAAGGGAGCTGAAAATCTCACCAATGCTGATTATATGAACTACTCCAAGCTGTATTCGGGCTATAAATCTGTCAAGGATAAGGTCTTCGGAGAAAGCAAGGCGTATGTATTCTTCAAGCTCAGCGATATCTCAAAGACCTACGACGAATCCGCAGGCAACATGACCGCCTCGACAATCAACACCGGCATGTTCGCTATGATCGGCTTCGGCGGACTTGTCCTCGGCGGCGCTCTCGGAGCGATTATCGCGGTGTTGATCAATAAAAAGAAAAAGGAGACGGCATGATGAAGGCGTTAAAAGGATTAAAGGCACTGGTAGCGTTGGTACTGACGCTGACATTTATCGCACTTGTCCCATTGAATACCGTTGCAGCCGCCGATACCGGCAAATATGTATCCGAGGTCTACGTCGCCTACGGCAAGGACGCAGAAGCGGCTAAGAAGGCGCTGGGCGACAAGGGCTTCACCCCGATCGAGGGAAACCTGAATGAAAACGGCGATACATACGTTATGATGGGCTACAAAACCACCGACAATATACGTGAATCGATCACCGACATCGCTGTCATGAACATGGACGGCAATTTCAACACTACCGAATATAAAGAGGTCCTGCGCCAGAGAAAGACGGACGTCGCGGAGCTTCTCACCGAATTTATGGCGACGATCCGCACGATCTGCTCAACAAACTCACCGACGACGATTCGGGCAAGCCGCTGGGCGATCTGTTCAACAGCGAGACCTTGCAGGACAAGGTCGGTGTGAATAAGAGTATCACCGACGAAAACAAAGAAAAGCTGCCCGACCTGCTGACGATCCTGATGCAGGGAAACTCCGCTTATATCCTGACCATCGAAAATTTGCTTTCATTAGCGGCGGATACGAACGATAACACATGGGTCGACCGCTTTGCGGCAAAAGACTATGACGAGATGCTCGACGAACTCGAGGACAGCCGTCCCGATCTGAACACCCCCTCCAAGCGTGCGCAGTACCTTGATGCGGAATACGGCACCATTGTTGATAACCTCAGCGCGTCTGTAGCGGCGTTTCGTAAGGATCTTCTCGATTACGAAGCACTGGGCTTATCCGTAACGGACGCAAAGGAAAAAGATATCGAAGCTGAATTCGGCAACACGGAAGCAGCCGATGAGGAAAAGAAAACCGAGATCGTTTCCGACGAGTTGAGCTGGGCGGAAACAGGCGTTCTGTATGAATCTCTGAAAAACTATGAAGGCGGCAAATATAAAAAAGGCGAGTTGCTCAATTTCTTCAAGGAAGAAGTGGCTGAAGACGACGTCGAGCGCTATTATCCGATGGCGGCGGCGTTCACCGAGGGACAGCGCGGCGGCATGGGCTTTGTTTCCTTCCGTGATCTGCTCCGCTACGCATTTATGGACTTTGATTCCTGGAAATCGGATATTGAGAAAAACGCGGATCTATCCGGCGATAAAACAGACTCTGTTTACAAAGGCATCAACCGCGAAATGTTCAAGACCGACGGCTCGATCGCTTATACCGGTGCGGCAACAAGGGCGGAAAACACCTCTAAAGGGAAAAAAACAACAACCACTAAGGTCAGCGACGAGGCGTTCCTGATTGGTGTGCTGTGGTTTTCTACTGTTTTTGCCGGGGTTTTGTACGGCGTTGCAGAATACGGTAAAAAAGCAGCGCTGATCGATTTGGTCGGCAATAATGCGCAGGCGTTGATTAAAATCGGCAAAGAAGGCACTAAAGGAATCGCTCCGGTAGAGGAACTTATGTCAAGAAGATTCACGCGATACAGCGGTGATTATTATATCTTTTCGAAGGGCGTCGTTTTTCTCAAATTTGCAACAGTTTTCCTCGCTGTAGCCGCGTCGTGCTATACGATCTATACTCTCGCTCAAAAAGATGAAGTCAAGCTCAAGCCCATCCCCAAGTATTTTGTAGACAACTATACCTCCGAGGACGGCGAATCCTATCAGCTCAACTATCAG
>CACZAW010000250.1 GCA_902779225.1 uncultured Ruminococcus sp.
CTCGATCCCGTTGATAACAGCTGTATACTTCATTGACAAACATCTTATTATTTCTGCTGTTCATCGCCGCCAAGCATTTGTGCTGTGATCTCTGCCGCAGTTTTCACCATTTTGGGACATATCTTTTTAAACAATCCTTTATTGATCGCATACGATCTTCCTTCTTCGGTGGACAGATCACAACCCAGAATGTCGCGGCAGATATAGGAGCCCTCTCTCTTTTTGAATTCTTCAAGGAATCTCACTGCCTTTGCTTTTTGCGCAGCTCGGCTTTCAACGTCGCTTAGATCAAACTGCCCGTACCGCATTCCGAGCGCCATCAGCGCGCCGGTGCAGGCGCCGCAGACTTCGCCTTTGTTCATTCCCGAACCGAAGCAGGCGCCGATCTGCAAAGCCTGTTTTTCCGTGACGCCGTAATCCTCCGAGAACGCGGCGAATACCGCCTGCGAACACATATATCCCTGTCCGAATAATTCAACTGCTTTTGTTACCCTATCCATGTTGCCCTCCGTTGCGTTATTATTTTTACTCCTCTGTCAGCAGCGTATCAAAAGTGAAAGGAAATGCTCTGACTGTTTTTTCGGTGAAGTTGATCTGATAGCCTGTGCCGTCTTGATGGAAAAAGCCTGCGGTCGGGTCGATCCTGATATAGCACATATTCTCGTCGGCTTCATTATTATGCTTGAAATACCACGGTTCAAAGACCTTTATCAGCTCGCTCCTGATCTGTGCGTTTTCGGGATCGAGAGGATGACCGATGATGTGCGCCTTTCCGCTGAATGCGTTCATCTGCCGGCTGCAAAGGGATACATTCAGATTCGCGGCGATCTCTGCCGCTTTACGTGACAGCCTATAGGTAACGATATAAAAGCTCTCCCCATCGAAGTAGGTATCGACAAATCGTGAGGACGGAATATTATCCACGCACGTCGACAAAGCAAACTGATAATCCCTGCCGAACCGTTCTTTCATCACGCACACCGCGTTTTCAAAATCTGTCATGGTATCTCTCCTTTATGGTCAAGTGATTTATTATCCGCAGTAGCTCTTGATGCACGCGCTGACATACTCAGCCGTGCCTTCGCCGTGCTTGTCGATGTTCTTCGTGAAGCGTTCGTCGGCGACGTACATCTGTCCGAGTCCTGCGAGGATCTCGTCGGTACAGGTATACATCCGCTCGGTGATGAACTGCTTGAGCTTTTCGACTTGCAATCGCGCCGGTTCATCATCGGGAGCAAAGCCCTCTGTTTTCAGCTCTGCGAAGCCTTCCATGATCGCGTCCATTCCGGAGGACAGCTCGTTCCAATCGCTCTGCGTATATCCCGCCGTGCGCTGCTCGCTCTCTTTGTATGGCGCGGTATCGCCCCAGCGCTCACGGACTTCTTTTTCATACTGATTTTTCATAGCTAACCTCTTGTATTTATTGTTGATTGTCACCGGAGAGGGATCTCAAATGCTCCACGATCTCGATGGTGGTCATCGGGAGGATTTCCTTATGAGCGGCGATCATGCGGAAGATGTTCTCGATCCTGTCCCACAGTTCTTCCACATCGAGGTCGTAGGAGTGACCGACGATCTGAAAGATCGCCAATTCCTGATCGGTCTCAATGAACTGCCGTGAAAGCTGTTCAAGCTCCGGGTCTGTATGGAACACGGTCGCTTTCCAGTTGAAATAATCTGTTTGCGGCGCAAAGGAGCGGCTCTCTTGCGAGATGCGCGCATAGGAGAATCCGCTCTCCCTGACGCAGTTTTCGATCCGCTCGCTGTAATAATCGAACGGCACGGCGAAGCCCTTGACCTCTCTGCCGAACAGCTTTTCCAGATTCGCCTTGTCTGCCTGCAGCTCATGCAGGATCTCCTGCTCCGACAGGTCGTGCATATACGGATGCGTGAGCGTATGGCAGGCGATCTCATGCCCCTGATACAGCGGCACGGCCTTCTCTTTAGAAAGGCGCTTGATAACTCTGCCGCTCTCGTGCGTCCACTCGAATTCGCTCTCCATCAAACCGGAATTGAGATTGAACGTCCCTTTCAAATTGTACTTGTTGAGAAGCGCGACAAACCGAACGTCCTGCAGAACGCCGTCATCGTAGGTTGCATTGAATACCTTTGTTTTTCCGTTGGGAAAACGTTTTTGATTCATCATTTATGCCTTTTCCCATTCTTCTCTCGTCAGCCGTGTAACGTGAGCCGTGCGGATGTCGTTCGTCAGCGTCAAGTATACATCTTTGTTGGTGTGGTGATAGGTGAAGCCGCATTTTTCCTGCGCGTGCCTGGACTTTTCGTTGCCGTCAAAATAACCGCACCAAAGTGTTTCAAAGCCCAG
>CACZAW010000251.1 GCA_902779225.1 uncultured Ruminococcus sp.
GAACGAAGGCGTGCCAGCAAAATAGCTATGCGCCCATGTATCCGCGAGAACGTGCATTGCAACGCCCGCCGCCTGCAGGGATTTGCCCTTTGCGAGATTCACGGTTTCGACGACCAGATCGCTGTTCGGCTTGCAGATCAGGCGGTATTTATCCAGATATCTTTTTCCGCAGCCCTTCCTTGTCGCGTGAAGATCATAAGGAAGAAAATGGAACGACGCCCAGATGCGGGTGATATCCTGCAGCCCGACGCGGTCGGTCCTTGTGTCCATCATTTCCAGCTGCAGCTGTGTCGTCGCGGCGGAAAGCGGCGCTTTCAGCGTTGAGAGAAGCGTGGCAGAGCACCAGTCGACAAACTGCGCGCTGTAGCAGATCGAAAGACTCTCTTCATGAGAATAACCGGCAAGAAACGCGGCGCAGTAGGTAGCATAATAGTGAAAATCCTTTTGCATTACGACACCTCCCCCAACTCTTTTTTCAGCTTTTTAACGGTAAAAGCGGCGACCAGCAGCTCGATCGTGACGACCAAAGACGTCGCTTCCACGATAACGGATACAATCAGCTCCCAGATCGATTGTTCATTCGAATCAAAGAAGATCAGCACAAGAGACGCCAGAGAAGCAAGCGCCATCAATATGGCGATAACGACATACCCATAGCCCTTCTTCTTTCCGAAGCCCTCGGCGCGGGCGGACAGTCCGACGTATAAGCGTATCAGAACATCGACCAGCAAGATCCCTCCGAGGATCAAAAAGAACATCACACGGACAAAGGTATCATCCGGGATCTCGCTCAATATCCCCTCTTTCATGAAAAGAAGCAAGATGGTTTTCAGAACGCTCCATAAGCCGAATATGATCACACCGAGGCCGCTGACCGTCAAAAGATTCTGGTAGCGCCTCATTTTTCTTTCTTTCATATGCTCTCTCCTTATCGATCAAAATTGCATCCGAAACGGCAGCAGAGGATCATCCGAAGAACAGATCTGTCACATCGTCTACCATTCTGTCAAACAGAGTTCTTTCTTCGAGCAAGGTTTTGGTTGCTTTCGCGCCGGAAACATTATCGGTAATGATCTCGTCGGCGTCGCTGCTGAGGAACTTGTACAGGTCTTCGTCATCGTTGACCGTCCAGACAAAGACCTTCTTGCCTTTGTCGTGGATACTGCTGATCATGCTGTGAGTAGACGTTTCCTCTTCCAAAGCGAGGTAATCACAGTTGAGCGCGGCGGTATCGCCGAAGGAAACGAAGGTGAGATAACCCGTTTCCATTTCGGGATACGTGTTCGAGATATAATCGATCAAGTCATATTGCAGAGAGATGAGGACAGTCTCCTTCTCCATGCCTCTTTCCTTGATGATACGCACGGCGTCGTCCGCCATCTGCTGATCGGCTGTCTCGCCCTTGAGCTCGACATAGAGGATCACGCGTCCGTGGCTGGCGTCGAGCATCTCTTCAAAGGTCGCTACGGGCTCGCCGTCCACCTTCAGCTCCTTTACCTCAGCGAGCGTCATTTCGGAGGGCTTCTTTGCTACGCCGCAGGTACGGGCGAAGTCCGCGTCATGGTTGACGACATAATGACCGTCGGAGGTGCGCTGGATATCGATCTCCGCTCCGGAAGCGCCGAGCTTGTAGGCGGCGTCAACGCCCGCCACGGTGTTTTCGGGGGCTTCGTTACCGCCGGCGCGGTGCGCGATATATCCGGTCTTGATCTCATTGGGGAACAGCTGTTCACCCATCGTCGCTACGACCACGGTGAGACCGATGATCGCCAGAACAACGAGAACCACATTGGCGATCACCAGCGGAGATTTGCGCGGTTCACGCTTCTGATACTCCCACCCGTCCTCACTCTGATAACGATTGTAGAGCATGGTGAGCTTCAAAACGTAATTCGGCATGAACAGCGCGACAATGTACAACATCGGGAACAGGATGACCAGCATCAGCACCAGTGATACGATCAGATTCACGTTTTCCGCCATCGGGATCAGCGATCTGATCCATAAAACCAGCGCGAGAAGTCCGAGCAGCAAGCCGAGCACTACCGCGTACAGCAGAAGGAATACGACGATACTTTTGAGAAAGTCTTTCCAGTTCTTTTTGACAAGACGTACCGAGTTGCGCGCCGAGTCCTTCAGCTTCATCCCATCGAGGAGGGTTCCGTGCAGAATGAACATGTAGATGACGCCTAAGAACAGCAGTAAGGCAACAACGATGATCACGGGGATCAGATACAGTGGGGTCGAGTAGATGACCGAGGTGATAAATTTCGGGATATAGAGGTTCTGCGTCAGAGAGATCGAAACACCGAAG
>CACZAW010000252.1 GCA_902779225.1 uncultured Ruminococcus sp.
CTGCACCTTTCACAGCTTTTGCGTGAGCGTTTTGCAGGAGGACAGCTTTGCCGTGCAATATCCCAAGAGCTTTCTTGTGCTCGATAATTCGGATATTGATGATATGCTCAGAATCATCTATGCCGAGCGCGGACTGACGCTGCGGGATATGACATTCCGTGCTGCCCGCGATATGATCGAGATTCAAAAGTTGTTCAAAAAACCTGACTACTACCTTGATATGATAACCATGTCCCTCGATACCCTGCATGAAAAGTATCTGCAGGCTACCGAGACTAAAGATATCTTTTTTTACGGCTATCTTTATCAGGAAAAGAAGTGCTTCGGACTGGATTATAATGACCTGATCAAGTTTGTGCTGTATATCTTTTCTCAGAACCACGATATCAAACTCAAATGGCAGAAACGGCTCGAGTACATCATGATTCACAGTATTATTAATAAAAAATATCGACAACATATTGATTGTTTTATAGTATAATGTTATAATATAATTGTAATCACATACAGCAGTGCAGATGACAGTTACTTCGGTCTGTTAATCCTCAGGTCGCGGGTTCGAATCCCGTCCGGGCCGCCATGGCTCGGTAGCTCAGTCGGTAGAGCGGATAATGTTCTGTTGTCGCCCATTCTCTGTATGTGATTATACCTGCCGGGCTTCGGCTCGGCTTTTTCTCTTTCAATCATCTTGAAAGGAGTGTTCTTATGTCAAAATTCAATCAAAAAAACACAAATAAAACCGTTAACCGCGACGGCTTTCCGGCATATAAAATGCAGGATAAGGAGCAGCTTGTCACCGCCGTGCTGACGACGATGTTCGGCGAGCCGAAATTCTACGGCTCCACCGACAACGATATTTTTGTGTTGGCGACAGTTATTTGCTCAGAGGATCCGGCGTTCGTCGCAAAGCTCGCCTGCTATGCGCGCAACGTCGCAAATATGCGCTCCGTCAGCCATGTGCTCGCCTGCGTCATCGCGCATGAGGCGCATGAGTATACCCGCGCGGTTATCCGCAATATAATCGTCCGTCCCGACGACATCACCGAGATCATGGCTTGCTTCAAGCAGATGTACGGCAAGCCCTTCCCGAACGCCCTGAAGCGCGAGATCGCGGTGCAGATACAGCGCTTTGACGAGTACGCGCTTGCGAAATACAACAGCAGAGGAATGTCGATGAAGCTCCGCGACGTGCTGCGCATCACCCATCCGACCCCAAAGGACGCCGAGACCGGGGCGCTGTTCCGCAAGGTGCTCGACGATACGCTCGAAACGCCCTACACATGGGAGACCGAGCTGAGCGAAAAGGGCAACACAAAAGAGGTCTGGAACGAGCTTATCGCCTCCGGCAAGGTCGGCTATATGGCGCTGCTGCGCAATCTGCGCAATATCATCAAAAGCGGCGCGGACGTCACACCCGTGCTGAAAGTCCTCTCCGACCCCGAGAGAGTCAGAAAGAGCCGCCAGCTTCCGTTCCGCTTCTTTAGCGCGTACCGTATGCTGGGGCAGGAAAAGCTGATGACGCCCGATATACACCGCGCGCTGGAAAAGGCGCTGACCGTTTCGGTTGAGAATTTAGAGACTATCCCCGGCAGAACGCTGATCGCAGTGGACGTATCCGCCTCGATGACCTATCCGTTATCAAGCAAATCTACGGTAAAGTGTTCGGAAATCGCAGGACTGCTCGGCGCTATGGCGAGCCGTATTTGCGAGGACGCGGCGGTATGCTACTTCGATTGTCCGGGCAGTTGGTCCTGTACGTCATCTGACGGCTATATAGTGGAGCATTACGGTAAATATGATTCTATTTTAGAAATATGCAGAAAGCACCGTTTCAACGGCGGCGGCACCCAAATGGATCTGCCGATGAAATTCGCGCTGGAGAAGGATAAGTCCGCGCGCCTGAAACCCTTTGACCGCGTTATCTATTTCAGCGACAACGAATGCAACAGTTTTTCCTACGGCTTGAAAACCGTGCAGAGTATGGTGGACAAGTACCGCGAAAAGTTTAATCCCGATTTCTGGGTGCACGGTGTTGATATGCAGGGCTACGGCACACAGCAGTTCTGCGGCAAAAACTTCAACCTGATAGCGGGCTGGAGCGAAAAGGTGCTCGATTTCATTCTGCTTGCCGAAAAAGGCATAGGCTCGCTGGTGCAGACGATAGAAGAATATCAAATGAAATAACGATCAGTTATAAGAAATTGATAATGACCTACGAGGACTATATTCCGAATATCAGAATCAAAAAGGGCGACGTTTTCCACGGTATCTACGAAATTGTGTCCGAGCCGA
>CACZAW010000253.1 GCA_902779225.1 uncultured Ruminococcus sp.
TATCTTCTCAATTCCTACGGACTCAAATCACCTGAGGAATACTGGGCTCAGAAGCCGCAGGTCCAGTACGATCAGCGCCCTAATCTGATGAAGAACACCGAGTATCCGGGCGACAGCGGCAACTCCACGGGAAGCAAGCCGGCAAAATCCGACTACGCGATGGACAAGGTCTCGACAAGCAAGACCTACAACCCGAACAACTACTACCACACCGGCTATTTTCAGAGCCTTAACTGGGACGACTGGACCTGCAAATACTGCCAGATCGCCGGCGACTGCGTAGACCTCAATACCGAAAATCCGGCTGTTGCCGAGTACATCACCGACTGCTACGCGAACTATATCCAAACGGGCGTCGACGGCTTCCGCGTCGATACCGTCCGTCACATTCCGCGCGTGTCGCTCAATTTGATGTTCAATCCCCAGATCCTCGACGCCGCGAAGGGCGCCGGCAACCCGAACTTTTTGATGTTCGGCGAAATCTGTACCCGATATACACAGACGTGGTACAGAGGTCACGCCGAGGAAAGCTCTCCGTACTACACATGGAAGGAAAGCAACCCCGAGTGGGAGAAAAACTGGTCGTGGGGTACTACCGCCAAGGATATCAACGACAACATGAACCTCACCTTTGACCACTACTTAGCCGAGGATGACCCGTCCGATGAACCTACCTCGGACAACGCATTCCTTAAGGGTATTTCCTACCACACGCCCGACCGCACCAAGGCATCGGGCATGGAGGCGATCGACTTCCAGATGCACCGCATGTTCGGCAGCGCCGAAAGCGCCTACAATATCGGCAGAGACGGCGACAAGTATTACAACGATTCGACCTATAATGTGATGTATGTCGATTCCCACGACTACTCGCCCGAATCGCCCGACGAGAAGAACCGCTTTGCAGGCGGTACCCAGACGTGGGCTGAGGATCTTGATCTGATGTTCACCTTCCGCGGTATTCCCTGCGTTTACTACGGCTCCGAGGTCGAGTTCAAAAAGGGAGCGGTCATCGACGTGGGTCCCAACGCTCCTCTCGAAACCACGGGACGCGCCTACTTCGGCGCTTATCTGGAGGGCGACGTGACCGCGACGGATTTCAGCAAGTATTCCGCCTCGGGCACGGTCAAGGAGACCCTTGAATATCCGCTTGCCAAGCACATCACCACGCTCAACGCGATCCGCCATGCTGTTCCGGCTTTGCAGAAGGGTCAGTACACAGCCTCGTCAAGCTACGTCAGCGGCAAGATGGCGTTCATCCGCCGCTATACCGACGACAGCACAGACAGCCTTGCCTGCGTTACGATCTCGGGCGGCGCGACCTTCAAGGGACTGCCAAACGGAAGATACGTCGACGCCGTGACGGGCGATGTAAAGGACGTCACCGACGGCACTCTCACTGTTCCGACGATCGGAAAGGCTAATATGCGCGTTTACGTCTGCTGCGGCGAGGGCTTCACAGGCATCGACGGAGCAATAGGCGGCACGGGAACTTATCTGAAGTAAATAATATGCGGTCAGAATCGCATACTGAAATATTGTAAAAGATGTGCTTTTTATGAACAAGACAGAATTTATCGCGGAGCTCTGCAAAAAGACAGGACTCAGCACTGAGGACGGCTCAAAGGTTAATGACGTTATCGAGAACAACAACCTTCTCGGCAACGCGGCGAAGATCGTCAGCCAGATTGCGGCGAAGCTCAACATCAGTGAGGAGCAGGCTCAGGATATCCTCGCGAAGGCGAAGGACATCATCGGCGGCGGTATCATGGATAAAATCAAGAATCCGTTCGGCGGCCAGTAATAAGGCAAAACAAAACGCCCGGCGCAATCGCGTCGGGCGTTAGCTTTATGTTTTTTAGATTTCGATGTTCTTGATTGAGTCAAATTCCTTGACGATCTCGTCGGAGGGCTTTTTGGAGATCAAAGAAACCACAATGTTGATAATCAGCGCGAGGAAGAAGCCGATCGCGAGAGAGTAAAGACCCGTAGCGGCGCCGGGAGTCTGACCGTTAACAAGGGGAATGTAGTCCCATACGATAACGGTAAGCGCGCCTACAGCCATACCGCTGACAGCGCCGGCGAGGGTTGAGCGCTTCCAGAACAGGGCGAGGAGAACAACGGGACCGAAGGCGGAGCCGAAGCCTGCCCATGCGTCGGAAACAAGACCCATGATGCTGGAAGCGGGATCGAGTGCGATGAAGAAGGCGATAACCGCGACAACCACAACGGCAATCTTACCGACGAAGAGCGCGTTCTTTTCGGATGCGTCCTTCTTGATAACGCCCTTG
>CACZAW010000254.1 GCA_902779225.1 uncultured Ruminococcus sp.
GTCGTCGATCACAGCACCGGCGCAGAAGTCTCTCCAAGAGTGGCTTTCGGCGCGAATTACGCCTACTGCTATATCGCTTTCAGCGATGATAAAACCTTTGAAATGTGCATCGATCCGGCGTCCGGCGCCATTCGCAAGGGCACCTATCAGGTCTATGACGACGTCGTTTCCGTCGTTTATGACGACGGCGTCGGCTCAGAATATGATATCCTCTATGATGATGCGGGAAATATCTCTCACGTTATCGTCAATTACGGCGATTATGACGTATATTTCGCTTTATAATGAACAGAGGCAGGTTACGCACCTGCCTCTTTTATATTGCCCTTATCGTTCTCGATAAACCAGCGGTTTTCTTCCAGGAAAAGGTATTTTTCGTGCGACTGGATCCGACAGGTATAGCGAATCCCGGCGCCGCCGGCTTTCAATGACGCCGCATAGCGGATATCGGTGACGCGGTCGATGGGGAAGCGGCGGCCGTCGTCCCAGTTGATGCATAAAGGCACGACGTTGCCGTCGGGATCAAATGCTGCCGTAACCGAAATATATTGCTTCATCATATAACCTTCCTTTGTTCGTCTGTCTTTTGATACGGATATTCATTAAAAGAATCCGACCGGATGAATGATATGCTCTTCCTTCGGGCTGAATCCCGACAGGGAGGGATCCTTCATCAGCGTTGCGGGACGTACGCAAAAGGAGCCGAACCGACGTTTCAGACCGTCCAGAGAGCGGTCGAGGCGCTCCATGCGCTCACGTTTGCGTTCATCCAGCAAAAGCGTTAACTGCGACGGGCAGTTGACGGGCGTCAGCTCTGCGACATTGACGCCGAGACTGCGGATCGATTTTTCCCAACCGTAATTCGCCCGAAAAAGCGTCATAGCCGCGTCGAGGATTTCCTCGGTAATATCGGTAGGGGAGGAGAGCTTATGCTGGCGCGTAAAGCTCGACAGCTCCTTATCGCGTACGGAGATCGCTACCAGACCGGCACGAGCGCCCTGCTCGCGCAGGCGGCGGCATACCGAGTCGCACAACACCATGAAAATCATTTTCACATCCTCGTCGTTTTCCAGATCGCGGATCGCGGTGGTGGAATTGCCGATGGATTTGATCGCCGCGCTTTCATCGGCGTGCATCACGGGAGAGGCGTCCAGTCCGTTGGAAAAGGTGTACAGGACGTCGCCCCATTTGCCGAAATTGCTCCGCAGCAGAGGCAGGGGAAAGGCGGCTAATTCGCCGATGGTATAAACGCCGAGGTGGTTGAGCTTTTTCTTGGTGCTGCGCCCGACATAGAGCAGATCCTCTACCGGCAGCGGCCAGACGATATCGCGGAAGTTCTCCCGGGTTATCACGGTGACCGCGTCGGGCTTTTTATAATCGCTGCCGAACTTTGCAAAAATCTTGTTGAAGCTGACGCCGATGCTGACGGTGATCCCCAGCTCCGCTTTGATGCGCTCGCGTATCTCTTGAGCGATCTCTTCGCCGGAGGCGTCATTGGCGCTGACGTCCAGCCACGCCTCGTCCAAGCCGAAGTTTTCGATGTGATCGGTGTAGTCGGAGTAGATACGGCGGCACATCCGTGAGAAACGCATATAGCGGTCAAAATGAGGCGGCACCACGACCAGATCGGGGCATTTTTGCCGCGCCTGCCAAATGGCTTCGCCGGTTTTGATATGATAGGATTTGGCGATTTCGTTCTTAGCCAGGATGATGCCGTGGCGCTTTTCGGCGTCGCCGCCCACCGCTACGGGCTTATCGCGGATTTCGGGATTGTATAGACATTCAACGCTTGCGTAAAAGCCGTTGCAATCGCTGTGTAAAATAGTACGCATGATAAACCACCGAATTAGAACAAATATTCTATATCTGTATTATAGAACAAACATTCGAATTTGTCAAGACGCATTTTTTGACATAAGAAAAAGGGCTGTCAGCAGACAACCCTTTTTATCGTATCGCAATGTTTATTCGAGATAACCCTTCATATCCGCGGCGATCTTATCGGTCGTTGCGTGAGCGTCGTCAAAGTTTTTCGCGATTGCGGTGATATAGATCTTGATTTTCGGCTCGGTGCCGGAGGGACGGACGATCGCACAGTTACCGCTCTCGGTGGTATAAGCAAGGACGTTGGAGGTAGGCAGATCGATATGCTCGACAGCGCCGGTGACCAGATCCTTCGCCTCATGGGTGAAGTAATCCGATACGGCGACGACCTTCTCTCCGGCGATCTCAGCGGGAGCGTTCTCG
>CACZAW010000255.1 GCA_902779225.1 uncultured Ruminococcus sp.
GCTGGGTTATATCCGGGCACTCAATTACGGTGGCAAATACAGCACAAGCCTGACCGTCATCGGCACCGGTACGCTGACCGTCAACAAAGAAAAGAAAAACGACGAGGCGATGTATTTCTACGGCGACGGAGAGAGCCTGATGCACCTTGATATCGCGCCCGCTGTTACCGTCCACCTGTACGCGAATGAGAACGCGAGCGAGGAGATTCCCCAGAACGTCATGCGTATCTGGTCGACCTATGCCGATCCCGCCGTCACCGCGGGCGGCAAGGTAATCCCCGAGGCGAAGTCCGAGCGCAAGGTGAAAAATATTTCCGAAACGATAGCCGCGGCTTGGGTTGAAGATCCGGACCGTGTGTTTCAGCGCGGCAAGCGCGTCACATCCAAAACCGATCCCGACGGCGTCTATGCGGTCGAGGAAGTCCAGTATCGTACCGAAGTCGGTTTTGAAAAGCGTTACAGCGTTACCAAGTATAATACCTACCCCGAATTCGAGATATCTGTCCCCGATCCGGCTTATGTCGACGAGTACGGAGATCACGGCGTGATTCTGACCGAAGAGGAATTCGAGGCGGGATACGACTATGTGATGGAGCCGCAGCCCAAAAAGATCCGCTATACATCGGAGAATCGCGAGAAGAACCGCGGCTATCGCGGCGTCAAGTTCATCAAGGACGGCGATCCCGACAACGTGTATATCGGACAGAAAAACGGTTGGTATACCGCCTATACAAGCAAGCTCGACGAGATCAGCGAGTACTATCTTTATGAAGCGCACTGGGACGAGGATGAACAGCTCTATGTAATTGATGGCTCCGCGGTTGAGAGAAATAAAACCGCAGAGGAGCTGGAAGCCAAGGGCTATACCATCGTGACCGAACCGTATGAGAGGCACGCAAAGATAGAGTGCTGGGAAAATCCCGCTCCCTTTGATGACAGCAACAGTCAGGACAGCTATTCTCTGATCACGCGAAGCTCCGATCCCGACGGCTTATATGTGTACATGGGTAAAACCTATTCCGGCGGTTCAGCGAACAAGGTTCTTATCTCGCCTGTTCATTACGATGAACAGAACGATGAGTACTATCTGAACGGCAACGAGGAAATCATCGAAATAGCCATTCGGGATTGGGAAAGCGACAGCTGCGATTTTTCCTACAAAATAGATAAGGGAGAGCAGCGTGTCGAAGTGCAGTATATTGATCAGAACTATACCTATGAAGATTACAGCAGCGAAGAGATTGCGCTGACCAAGGACGGCGAGCCCGGTAAGTATTACATCACATATTTCGTTGAAGATACAGACGGGGCTGAACAATACTTTGTCCCGACCTATCCGCTCCAATGGCACGAGGACACAGGTCATTACTATATGTTCTCTGTAGGATTGTTATTCGGCGATGTTTATGAAGGTGTGGAAGGGCTGGAGGCAGACGGTTATCACATGATACTCGAGGATCAGCCCGTTGATTACACCGTTACCGGCGAGGTCAAGGTCTCGACGGGAATGGCCCTGTATCAGGACGACGCCGGCAACAGCTATATCGTGGATTATGACGATACCGTATACCGTATCAGCGACGATAACCGCTTCACTTACGGCGATAAGGTGGTTTATATCGGTACGCCTGCCGAGGACGTTTCATGGAACGATCTGCATGAGATCGCACATGAGGAGCCTGCCGACGATTATATGTGGTGGATCGCGGGTACCGAGTATCATCATATCGGCACCGGCGAGGAAGCCGGTATCCTCGGCGACGTTGATTCTGACGGTAACGTAGAGATCAGAGACGCCACATGGATTCAGCGATACGTTTCCGTTATAGAGATCCCCTTCACAATCACAAAAACTACAGCCGATACGGACGGCGACGACGAAATCACCGTAATGGACGCGACCGCGATCCAGTATTATCTGGCGCAAATGAAAGACCCGTATCATATCGGCGAACCGGCTTGATCAATTCGCAAAAAAAATGAACGCTCCTTTTTTCGGCAACCGCGAGGGCCGGGAATCGGAGCGTTTTTGTGTTCTTTATTTGTTTTCGGAACATAATGCTCTAATGCTCCGACGTCAATCACAAAGTTTCAGATGTAAGCCTTGTGTAAAACGTATAAAATCGAGGAGCTGATTTGTGCAATTATACAAATCTACAGGCGGTGGCGCTTTTACTGCCTTGAATGTAAAAGAGAAATATAGAGGGTAGAGATAAAAAGCATCATAGAAGTCAAAAATAAGAA
>CACZAW010000256.1 GCA_902779225.1 uncultured Ruminococcus sp.
CGCTGATCTTTGAACTCCGATACACGTCGGCGCTGCGGGATATCTTCTCCTATTTGGAGGAATTCATCATCGTATACCGCGGCGACGTGTATCTGATCGAGGATTATGACGACTTCATGGAGCAGCATCTCACGATCCGCCTTAAGGCGTCGATCATGCGTCTCGGAAAATTCTTCGCCAACGTCACGATTCTGCGCAAGATCAAAACGCAGGATGAGGAGGGCTTTGGCATCCAGACGGAAGAGGAAGTCAGGACCGTGCGCTGCTACCGTGAGCACCGACAGGGAACCACTTTGTGGAAGAACTTCGCGGCATTTGCCGAGGCGACCGATCTGTTCCAGATCCAAAAGCCAGCCGATTTTGAGCTGTCCCGCGCCTATCTGCTGGAGAGCGGCGGCGAGCGCTTTGAGATCCTCGACATCGAGCGGATCAAAGG
This sequence comes from uncultured Ruminococcus sp., assembly GCA_902779225.1. Lineage (GTDB taxonomy): Bacteria > Bacillota > Clostridia > Oscillospirales > Acutalibacteraceae > Ruminococcoides. Next base: position 437 of record CACZAW010000256.1, read on the forward strand.
ACACGATCTGTATTTGCAAATCATCGCGAAGTGCATCACCAGGGCGGTGATCTGATGGCAAAGTGTCAGATGCTCATGCCGGATGACTTCCTTGAAAGGCTCTCAAAGCTCGGAAAGAAAACCGACGAGATCAGCAAGGAAGTGTTGAAGGCGGGCGGCGAGGTTGCGCTCCAAAAAGTAAAAAGCAATCTGGACGCTGTTATCGGTCACGGATTGGCGCACGATTCCAGATCTACCGGTCAACTGCAAGGGGCGTTGGGATTATCTCCGCCGTCTCTTGACCGCAACGGTAATTATAACATCAAAGTCGGTTTTGCAGAAAAACGCACCGATGGGGAAAGTAACGCCAAGATCGCAAATATAATCGAGTTTGGAAAGACCGGTCAACCGGCGCGACCGTTCCTTGCGCGCGCAAAGCGCCAATCGAAAAAGCTGTGTGAAGCAGCTATGATCAAGAAGTTTGAGGAGGAAGTGAAAAAGCTATGAGCCTTTTGTCGGATTTGAAATCGATCATATCTTCCTTAAATATTCCGGTAGAAACGGGGGCGTTCACATCGAACGCTCCCGATCTTTATATCGTCCTCGTGCCGATCGACGACGAATTCGCCCTTCACGCGGATAACCGTCCGGGCGTCGACGTCCAGAGCGTGAGAATCTCCCTTTATGCAAAGGGAAGTTATACAGAGCCGAAGAACCGCCTGATCAAGGCGCTGATCCGCGCCGGTATCACGATCAATTATCGGCAGTATATCGGCTTTGAAGAAGAAACAAAGTTTAACCACTACAATATCGACGTGGAAAACGTTTACAAAATGGAGGAAATATAAATGGCTACTATTGGTTTACAGGATCCTCATTTTTCCATTATTACTGAAGATCCTATCACAGGGTATGAATCTTATGGCACGCCCGAAAGGCTCGCAAAGGCTATTTCGGCAGATTTTTCTATCGAACTGCTTGAAGCAATACTCTCCGCCGACAACGGCACCGCGGAATCGTTTAAGCAGTTTAAGCAGGGCACACTCACTCTGGGAGTTGATAAACTTCTGGCAGGCGTAAAGCAGAAACTGCTCGGCGCTAAAGTCGATAAAAACGGCGTCGTGACGTATACAGCGGAAAGTCAGGCTCCCTATGTCGCTATCGGATTCGCGGCGCTCCGTTCCGACGGCAAGAGCGAATATGTATGGCTGCTCCGTGTTCGTTTCGGAATCCCGAACAGCACTTTCCAGACGTTGGGAGACAATGCAACGTTCCAGACCCCCTCTCTCGTGGGTACAGTCATGAGAAAAAATAAACCTGATTCTGACGGAGAACATCCCTTCATGCGCTACCTTGCAGATGGGGAGCCGGGCGCAGCGCAGAGTGCTGTCGACGGTTGGTTCGATTCTGTGTATGAACCTGACTATAGCGGCACCGCTGTCACTCTGTCTGATCTGACTATCGGTTCTATCAGCTTGTCGCCGGCGTTTGACGCGGATGTCACAGAATATACCGCGGTTACTTCCAACGCTACCAACACAATCACGGCGACACTGAACGACAACACTGCTGACGCTGTGATCACCGTCAACGGCGATTCACTGACAAACGGTGGATCCGCAAGCTGGGAGACCGGAGAAAATACGGTAAATATCACCGTGACGAAAGGCACTTCTTCAAAGAAGTACACCGTGATCGTCACAAAGTCGTAAAAGGAGGGTTATAGATGAACGCGATCCCTATGGAGATCCCTGACGACAGAAAAACCACCATCGTTATTGAGGGCGTAGAATATGACCTCGTGTTTAACT
>CACZAW010000257.1 GCA_902779225.1 uncultured Ruminococcus sp.
AAAGGATGACGATCACCAGCGTGATGCCGGCAGAGATCAAAAAGATCTTGATAAAGGTTTTCGGCAGCGCGGAAGAAAAGGTCGCTTTGGCAAAGACGTAGCAGTAGCCTTCGATCTCTTCTTCATCGCCCGCTTTGCTGACGATCGGGACGCCCGCGGTGTAATAGCTTTCTTCGTAGTAGCCATCGAGAGTGCCTGTCTCAAAAAACTCACCGATCGTTGTTGCGCCCAAGACATAGGAGGGCAGCGCATAGCGGTGATGCCGACAGCTTTCGCCCTCCGAGCAGTCGATGCAGGTGCCGGTACGGTCGACCAACAGGATGTCCGAGCCGACGTCGCCCGACATAAAAGGCAGCGGCTTGTCCAGCAGGCTGTTCCTGCCGGTGATCGTGGTAAAAATACTCAGCCTTTCATTCGAGCTTTCGATCTTCTCCTTCACGCGCTCTGCGGTCGCGATCAGCGTATTCTTTTGTTCTCTTTCCCAGTAGTTGTTGACGAAAATATACATCATCACGCCCAGCGAGATGAAGCTGACAAGCAGGATGACCAGCCCGAACAGCAGATATTTTCGAAACAGCGAATACTTGAGCTGAAAGCCGGAAGATTTAGCCCTTTGTTTCAAACTTGTATCCTACTCCCCATACGGTGCGGAGCTCCCATTTATCGGAAACACCGTCGATTTTCTCTCTGATTCTCTTGACGTGAACGTCCACGGTACGGCTGTCGCCGTAATATTCAAAGCCCCAGACCTGATCGAGCAGCTGGTCGCGAGTAAATACCTTGTTGGGGTTGGATGCAAGGTGATCCAGCAGCTCCAGCTCCTTGGGGGGCGTGTCGATCTGTTTGCCGTCTACGATCAGCTCATAGTTGGTCAGATTGATGACCAGCTTGTCCCATCTTACCTCTTTGACAGCGTCCTCGTCCGAGGAGCCGGTACGTCTGAGCACCGCGCGGATGCGCGCGACGACCTCTTTCGCTTCAAAGGGCTTGACCACATAATCGTCGGCGCCCAGCTCCAGACCGAGTATCTTATCAAAGACCTCGCCCTTGGCTGTCAGCATGATGATCGGGCATTCGGAGGTCTTGCGGATCTCACGACAGACCTGCCATCCGTCCATCTTGGGCAGCATGATGTCGAGCAGGATCAAAGCGGGCTGCTCGGAATTGAAGAGCTCTACCGCCTGAACGCCGTCATAAGCGATCGCGGTCGAATAACCCTCTTTTTCGATATACAGACGCAACAGCTCGCAGATGTTGCGGTCATCGTCAACGATCAAGATTTTCTGGTTTGCCATAGAATCACCTCAGTTTAGCATTCTGTTCTTGTATTATTATAAACTATTTCGTCAAAAAAGCGTTAACAAATTGAAAATTTAGACGCCAATCGGCGGCAGAGGGGAGGAATCGATCCGTCCTTTCCGATCCCCATCACTGCAAAAAAGGCTGCCGCGGCAGCCTTTTTCGTATTTTATGCCAATTCTTTATATGTTTTGAGGAAGGTGTCGATCACATACTGTGCTTCTTCATCGGTCATGACCGAGTTCATCGGCAGGGTCAGCTGATTTTTGTGCATATTATAAGCGTAGGGGTAATCGACGATATCAAAGCCCTTTTGCTTATATGCCGTCATCATCGGCAGAGGCTTGAAGTGGACGTTGCAGTTGACGCCCTGCTCTCTCATACGATCATAGAACCGGTTGCGGAAATCCGCATCCTTACCGAGAAAGCGGACAAAGTAAAGATGACCGCTGGAACGATGATTTTCGCTGTGGTGATCCAACACCTGGATATCCAGCCCCTCGAACGCCTTATCGTAGCGGTCGATCAGCTCATGGCGGCGTGCCAGCATTTTGTCATATCTTCTCAGCTGAGCCAGACCGATCGCAGCGAGTACGTCGGGCATATTACATTTGTACTGGGTGTTGACAACGTCGTATTCCCACGAGGTTCCCTTATCCTTGGCTAAGGCGTCCTTTGTCTGACCGTGCAGGGTCATGAGCATATAGTTCTTGTAAAGGTCGTTGGAATCTACGCCCGGGATCTCGCGCCATGTCGCCGCGCCGCCCTCGGCGGTCGTCATGTTCTTGACCGCGTGAAAGCTGAAGTTGGTGAAGTCGGCGATCTCGCCGCACATTTTTCCGTTCCGCTGTGCGCCGAACGCGTGTGCCGCATCGCTCATGATGATGACTCTTCCCAACGCGAGCTGTACAGGGTTCTC
>CACZAW010000258.1 GCA_902779225.1 uncultured Ruminococcus sp.
GGCTGATCATTGCAAATGTCTGAAAAGAAGGTAGCTTAGTGAAAATACTCATTGCATCCGATTCTTATAAACAAATCAACGGCGTTTCCAGCTCGGTCGCGCTGCTGGTGCAGGGGCTGCGAGAAAAGGGACACGAGGTCAAGGTGCTGTCGCTGTCGCTCGACACCAAGTCGCATAAGGAAGGCGACGACTACTTTATCGCTTCGCTCCAGGCGCCGGTCTATCCCGATATGCGGTTCAGCCTTGCGCGCTATGACGATCTGATACAGGAGCTGGTCGACTGGCATCCGGATATCGCGCATATCCAGACGGAGTTCTCTGCAAAATTTCTCGCGATGCCAGTCGTCAAAAAATGCGGTATCCCGTATGTGATGACCTCGCATACCAATTATGAAGAGTATTTCAAATCCAAAAAGATCCCTTCCTCCGTTGCCCGTACGACGATCAAGAATTTTGAGCGCGTCATCTACGGCAAGGCGGATACACTGATCGTTCCGTCCTATAAGATTCAGGAGCTGGTCGAGATCTATAAGGTGAAATGCCCTGTGGTCGTGATCCCCTCCGGTATCGAGCTGCGCAATCATCCGCACGTCGAGGGCGGTAAGGAAAAGCTGCTCGCAGAGCTGGGCGTCAAGGATAACGGCAAGGTGCTGGTGACGGTATCGCGCATCAGCAAGGAGAAGAACATCGACGAGCTGATCGACTTTATGCCCGCGCTGCTCAAGGAGGATCCCGACGTCAGTCTGATCGTTGTCGGCGGCGGGCCTCATCTGGAAAATCTGCAAAAGAAGGCGGAAGCGCTGGGCGTGTGCGACAGTGTGAAATTTGCCGGGATGATCCCCTCCGAAGAGGTGTATCAATACTATCAGCTGGGCGATATCTTTGTCTGCGGCTCGACCTTTGAGACACAGGGGCTGACCTATGTCGAGGCGTTGGCGAACGGTCTGCCGCTGGTGTGCAGAGAGGATAAATGCCTGATCAACATTATCGAAAAGGGCAAAAACGGCTTTACCTATACCGATGAAGCGGAATATGTCGAATATATCACGACGATCCTGCATAACCGCGATCTGCAGCAATTGATGGCGAAAAAGTCGATCATGAAATCTTACGCGTTCAGCAAAGAGATCTTTGTCAGCACGGTGGAACAGCTGTATGAGGATATCCTCGCCCGACACGAAGAGGGTGAAGTCAGCTTTTCGGATGATGTTTCGTAAGTCGACTGCGGAAAACTCAAGATGAAACAACTTAGGGGCTATCGTACGCTTTTGCGTGCGACAGCCCCTTTTTGATGTATTAATTATTTTGATGCTTTCCCTGTATGATGTTCCTGCTGTCCATCGCTTGTTTGACGGTGTTGAGGACGCGCTTTTTGTCGGCGCTCCATAAGGGCGCGATCAGACTGCGCTTGTCGCCGTCGCCGGTCAGACGATGGATCACCACATGAGGCGGCAGCGCCTTGATCGCCCGGCAGAGGATATCGACATATTTCTCGAGCGTCAGTACCTCAAAGCTGCCCGCGGCGTAATCGTCGGCAAGGTCGGTATCGCGCAGAACATGGAGCAATTGGAGCTTGACGCCGTCGCTGACCCTGCCCGCATAGCGGACAGTCTCGAGCATCATATCGGGCGACTCTCCGGGCAGTCCGAGGATGATGTGGGTCACGACCTCGATATCGGCTGCGTGGAGCCTTTTGACCGCTTCGTCATAGACGGACAGGTCATAGCCGCGCCGGATATATGCGGCGGTGGCGGGGTGGATCGTCTGGAGCCCCAGCTCGACCGTCACCGGCTTGATGCGGTTCAGCTCCGAGAGCAGGTCGATCACCTCGTCGGGCAGACAGTCGGGACGGGTCGCGATCGACAGCCCGACGATCTCCTGCGGCGCGATCGCTTTGTCATAGATCCTTCTCAGATAGCCGACGTCGCCATAGGTGTTGGAAAACGGCTGAAAGTAGGCAATATAGGCATTGTCGCGGGTCTTGGACACGATGCGGGCTTTTGCCTGTTCCAATTGTTCGGCGATCTGCAAAGCTGCGTCGGCGGCGAACTCTCCCGATCCGCCGCGGCTGCAAAAGATACAGCCCCGCGTGCCGCAGACGCCGTCGCGGTTGGGACAGCTAAGTCCAGAGCTGATCGAGAGCTTGTAGACCTTTTTACCGTGTTTCTGTTGATAATATTCGTTTAAAGAATAATAATGATGCATGGCGGTATGAGT
>CACZAW010000259.1 GCA_902779225.1 uncultured Ruminococcus sp.
GCGTACCTTGTTTACAAAAAAGGTGCTTACTGTACCAACGGCGAGATCATTGCGGCGCTGTGGGGCGGAGATGTACAGAAACAGCCGTACCTGCGCAAGTTGATCAGCGATATGCGCTCGGGTTTTCGAAACGTCGGCGCGGAGGATGTGATCTTAAAAAAATACGGCGAGATCTGCGCGAATATCAATATGTTTCAAATCACCGGAGATCCGCAAATCATCTCGGAGGAATTCGGGTGGATAGAATAAAACCGTTCAGAGGACAGCTTGGATAAGCCGTCCTCTTTTTTTGAAAATAATTCGGATATTGCCGGCAAAAAGTCCTTCATCGTAAATTCGTTAAGTTGCACAAAAACGATTGATATATTTGTTGGTTTTATTATTCTATTTTAGAAAGTTGTCACGGTTTGTGTACAGTTTGTCTGTTATAATATAGTATATTACTTTTGTTTTATTGGATTGACTCTGTTACACGGAGTTGTTGCCCGATATCAGCAAATAATCAATTTTCGGTAAGCGATAAAACAGAGCGATACATATTCCGGCAAAAAGTATAGGAGGATTCTCAATGAAAAAAAGCATGAAGAAAATGATAAGCATCCTGCTTGCGGTCGTGATGATCGCGAGTATGTTCTCGGTACTGCCGATCTCGGCAAGCGCCGCAGTATTTGAGAACTATGCTTATACGCAGACCACAAACAGCGACGGATTTGTCAACACCTTTATCAGCGAACCGTTCTGTGATGACAAGATCACGGACGAAGAAGCTGCCTACAACTGTGTGATGAGCGTGATCGATCGCATCGGCGGCAGCTCGACGACTGAGCTTGAGCTCGATTATATCCAGCCGAACGAGAACGGCATGACCGTTGTGTCCTACTCACAGCGCGCGGGACAGATGCTTGTATACGGATCGACCGTAAAGCTGATCGTCGATAAGGATGACAACGCCATCGGACTGGTCAGCTCGATCTCGCCTGACGTCGAAGTGAAGCCCATTGAAGAGTGGGCTGTCAGTCAGACACAGGCTGAAAAGATCGTTACGGATCAGATTGCGGCTTCGGGCTCCGAGGGTACCGTTCTCGAGGGCGACTCCGAGAGAGCCGTTATCCCGTCATTAACCAATATCGGCAGATTTATCTGCGTTTGGGTAGTCTATACCTATGACATCAGCAAGGGTATGGACGACTACGCTTATAAAGCGCACTATGTTACCGCAGAGGGCGAATATCTTTACTCTGTATCTGTTTCGAACCCCTCCGATCCCGACGCGTTAAGCGGACAGAGCGCAAAGGAGCTGTTCGATTTTGACGCTTATGAGTCCGGCGAAACACAGGTCACAGTGAATGGGGCGGGAGGCTCAACCAAAGAGGTCACCGTTCCCACGCTGAAAGACACGAAAACAGGCAAGGTATACCTTGCCGACCGCGAGCGCAAGATCGTGTGTGCCGATACCGCGGATATGTTCTTCAGAAATACGCTGACTCCCACAGAAGCAGTCAACGTTCACCCGGTTGACGCGAGTGTGTATTATAACTACATCCGTGTTTGGGATTATTACAATTCAGTCGGATGGACAGGACCCGACGGCAAAGGCACGCCCACTCTGCTGTTGATGAACTATGTTGACCAGACAGGCAAGCCTGTCGCCAATGCCTGCTATCTGACCAAGATGAACGGCTTTCAGTTATTCGCGTGGACGCGTGAGATGAACTTCGGCGCTTGTCTTGACGTCGTAGGACATGAGTTCACCCACTGCGTCACCACCTCTACCATGAAGTACAACATTTACAAGAACGATCCCGGCGCGATCAACGAGGGCTACAGCGACATCATGGGCAGCCTTATCGAGATCAGACTTGACGGCGAGACCGACGGCGCATGGAAGATTGCCGAAAACCTCGGCGCTCCCATCCGAAATATGGCTGACCCGCACGAGTACGCGCAGCCTGAATTTGCATTTGACACCTACTATGCGCCGAACGCATCCGTGCCTACCGGCGCAAACGACAAGGGCGGCGTCCACATCAATGCTTCTTTGCTCGCGCTTTGCGCTGTCAAGCTCCATGAAGCGGGCATGACTCCCAGAGAGCAGAGCTACTTCTGGCTCAACTCGGCATTGGTTATCTCTCCTCAGACGGATTATCCGATGATGGCTGAGATCCTCCCCTGGCTGATGAAGCAGCTCGGCTATGACAAATATCTTGACACG
>CACZAW010000260.1 GCA_902779225.1 uncultured Ruminococcus sp.
GAGGAGATAGCCTTTAAAGAAGCTCTCAAAAAGCTCAGTGATCGTGAAAAGAGGATCCTTTCACTCAGATATATGAGGGGCAAGACCCAGATGGAGGTAGCCGAAGAGATAGGCATATCTCAGGCTCAGGTCAGCCGAATCGAAAAAGGCGCGATCGACAGCATCAAAAGGGAATTGTAGTTCAGAAAAACCGCCCTTCCGGTCTGATCCGGGAGGGCGGCGTTTAGTATGATTGATATTTGTTTGTTTCGAGCTTACGCGTTGGTAAAGTTGATGATAGAATTAGATGTCAGGGATTCATACCTGAAATTTCCGTCCGGTACAACTAATAAATGATCACCTAGTCTCATACCGCATTCTTTTTTATATAAATCATGATCGGAAACGTTTAAGCCGGTATCGTCGATCGAGATCACGGACGCTTTGCGGGTGATCACCTTTTTGTAAGAAGCATCCCAATATTTTCCGTGCAATATGTCATCAAATGTACTTTCATACTCTTCGGTTGTTGTTTTGCTTACGGCGAAGACCGCATTGTTTGGAACGGTCGTCATATCAAAACCAATGTAGGTCAGGTATTCTCGCATGGTCTTATTCGGATATTCTGACTTGACATAGTCGATGAGCGTTCTGAACTCGTCAGCGGATAATCTGTACTCGTCCAGAACGGCGTCGATAGCATTACCGCTGTTTTCATCGCAGACCTTTGATACATCGCCGATCATCATTGTATCTGTGAACTCTTTGTTTGTCTCGGCTTTATTAATGAATATGGTTCTGCTCAGGTTTTCAAAATGATTGCAGTGCGTTACTACGCTGTCTTCGATATCAATGTTGAACATCTCATCATCGACCGATTTGATCTCGCCATTGATCACGTTGGTGCGGGTCACGATGCTGTTGTATTTGTTGAGTGCGTTCTGATCGAGCGTCTTGATGTCGTCATCGGTGAATTGAGAGACGGTCTGCGCCGCCTTCAGGCATTGAACGTCAAGACTGTAGGCGTAAAGTTCGAGGAGCAGCACACGGTCGATATAAGGCTTAGCCGCGTCCTTTGCCTCGCCGCTGAACATGACCTGCAGCGCGCAGTCGTCGTAGATCAGCTGACAGAAATCACGGTCCTCACGGTCGCCGAAGGAGGCGGTGCTGAGCGTATCCAAAAGGCTCAGGAACTGGTTATGGAGGTTAGAGGACTGCGTCCACTGATCGTTTCTGCCGATCAGCGCGGCGATCTCTACGGCTTTTTCGTTGTCGTTAAGTTCTCTGCCGCCCAGCGCGTTATTGTTGATGTTGTTAATCTGTCTTTCGGTTGTTTTGAGGGAGGTCAACAGGGTGTCAAAGTTGTTGCCCTTGTTGGCGATATTGGTCTGGGTGACGATCTTTTTCTCGATCTCCTGCTTGTCTTTGTTCATCTGCTTTTTCACTTCGGCAAACTGAGCGCTGACCTCGTTGCGAAGATCGCTGATATTTTTGTTGATGTCGGAAAGAGAGGGACCGTTGTTCGTTAATGAGCCGAAAATGACGTCCAGAAATCCCACGATCGCCTGACCGCCGGGCACATACTGGCGGATGATACCCATACCTGCGGCGTATGCGGCGTCTCCGGCGGTGCTTCCGGACGATGCTGCGGAAGCGGAGGCGGTTGCTGCTGCAGCGACAGAGAAAACGGTGATAACGGATAATACGGATGCGATGATTCTTGTCTTAAATGTTGTCTTTGTCATTTACATCTACCTCTTTCTGTTTGTGTATGTGATCGAGCCGTTCGGATCGGTCGGCTCTTGTTCGATTGCAACACTATGATAGCATGGTTCCCGGACGGTTTCAATTTTCAATCATCCCCTTGTTTGTTCACTTTTGAACACTCTGACGCCGGTGTGTCAGAAAACGAACAAATTGCATCGTAATTGTAAAAAGGCTTGAAAATCCATCCGATCTTTGATAAAATAGCGATAGTATAACATGTTGAGATTGCCACAGCCCTGAAAGGGCTTCGCAATGACTATTTATAGGGTGATAACATGGCTGGACAGAAGGTCAGCAGAAAAGCGCTGAAAACCAAGAAGCAGATCAGCACCGTGTTGGCAGAGCTTTTGCGAGAAAAGGAGCTCAGAGATATCACGGTGCAGGAGATCGCCGACAAGGCGGACGTAAGCCGCACGACTGTCTACAACTATTATCTGGATGTTTACGATATTTACGAACAG
>CACZAW010000261.1 GCA_902779225.1 uncultured Ruminococcus sp.
CAGATCAGGCAGATGAGAGGTACAGTTGCGGGTCAGGTCGTAGGTGGAATCGTACTGAGATGCGTTGTTCTCGATATACTGCATATTCTTATACGGGCTGTGGAAAAGATTGTTGTTATAGATCTCCGGCTCAAAGGTCTTTGCCTTCTCGGTAACGTGCTTGATCGGATCGGCAATGCTCTCGTCCTCGTTGCCGTTGGTACCCATATGGTTGATGACCGCGTCAACGATGACCTTCAGTCCGTACTCATGCGCCTTGTTACACATGGAGATAAACTCAGTCTTGGTACCCAGCGCGTTATCGGTAGACTCGTTGAGCTGGAAGCCCGCGGGCTGGTAGAACATCCACCAACCGTTGTCGCCCTGCTCAAATTTCTTGCCCTTGGTAGCGGCTTTGATCTCATTAGGAGGAGATACCTGGATCGTGGTAAAGCCCTGCTGAGCGATGGTCTCAACATTATCCTCGATATTTTTGAACGACCATGTCCATGCCTGCAGGATGGTACCGTCGTTGACGGTAGAAGCAAGACCGTAGCCGTTGTCCGCCGAGGTCTTAGCGAGCATATCCTCATACGCCGAGGTAGTCGCAAGCTCCGTTTTCGCGCCGGATGCAACGACGGAAGAGGTGACAGCAATGCCGGTGACGACCAGCGCGACTGCCAGCAGAACGCTTAACAAACGTCTCATTTTCATAAAAATCCTCCTAAAATAACAGGAACACACTTGTCCCCTATTTTGAGATTTCCTCATACTCCAGTATAGCAAAATAATCCCTGTGATTCAATTCACTTTTTCTACAAATATTGTCACCGAATTTTTACATAATGGTGAGGTGGAATTAGGAATTAGGAATGAGGAATTAGGAATTAGGAATGAGGAATTAGGAATTAGGAATTAAAAATTGTCATTGCGAAGCCCATTAACCGTGGTCCCCAAAACGCCCCTGCGTTTTGGGGAGAGGACGAACGGCGACACGAGGACAAGGCATACCTACCGGATATGCCTACCGAGTACAGCCGATGAGGACGACGTGGCAATCTCAACCGATTATCTAACCACTGACCACTGACCACTGACCACTATTCAAATAAATCCTTGCAAATCCCACCCGATCATGCTAAAATACCCTTTGGGTGATACACTATGAAAAAGTGCGGCTACTGCGCTAAGGAAATATCTTATCATGAAATGTTCTGCTGTGACGAATGTGAAAGCAGCTACTTCAACTTTTATGATAAGCGCGATAAATTTCAAAAATTCTTTTCCGTGATCAACGGTATCTTTGTACTGGGCATCGGCATCTGCATCTTCCTCTATTCCTTTATGCCGACGGTCGGACTTATCGGCGGCGGCTCCTGCATGACGATTCTCGGCGTCATGTACCTGTTTTTGCCGTTCCCTCCCGACGTCTTTATTGAAAAACAAAAGTTAAAAAAAGCGATCTTTATCACGCGCATCATCGCCGGTGTGATCCTCGCGATCGGCGCGGCAGTGTTAATTTACGGAATCATCAAAGCGATCTGAATAATTCTGATCCGGCAGAGAAAACTAACCATACAGTCAAATGTCAGTCGACTGTTCAATGAAATGATAGGAGGTTTTCTAATGCTGGATAAAATCGCATTGACGCTGCTGGTCATCGGCGGCATCAACTGGGGCAGCGTCGGTCTGTTCCAATTTGACATCGTCGCCTTTTTGGCGGGAGGTCAGTCGGGCGTCATCAGCCGCATCATCTATGTGATCGTCGGGCTGTCGGCGCTGTGGTGCATCTCGCTGCTGTTCCGCGACACGACCGAAGCAGGCGACCGGGATTACAGAACAAGCACGACATAAGCAAAGCTGCCTTGTCACATGACAGGGCAGCCTTTTTTTGACCGTTATCCTACATATCCCAGCGCCGCGGAGAGCTTCTGCGCCTGCTCCGCGGTATCTCTGACCGCTGACAAAAAGTCCTCGCTGACCGCGCGCCGAAAGAATCCGACCGTCGTCAGCATATAGCGCATCTCCCCCGTGCCGTCGAACACCGGCGCCGAGATGGATCTGAGACCGATCTTGTACTCGCCGTCCTCATCGGCGTACCCCTGTGAGCGGATATCCGACAGACATTTCAACAGCTGATCCCGATCCGTGATCGTATGCGGCGTATACGGGATCATGCGGGCGTTTTTCGTGAGAGCCTGAGCCGTCCTCTGC
>CACZAW010000262.1 GCA_902779225.1 uncultured Ruminococcus sp.
GGTTTTGTAGCCGATATATACCTCTACGTGATCTTTGGCAAGCGTACCGTCGGCGTCTTGGTTGACATCCAGATCGTTCTCATCCGCATCCTTGATCACGGTATAACCGTCAGCCGTAAGAGCGTTTTCGGTATCGTCGGATTCAGCCGACTCCTCAGCCAGCCTGATCTCCTTGATATAGACAGGCTTGTTCTGTTCCGCAGCATTTGCAGATACCGCAAAAGTCTGTGTAACAGGGATCATCGCTGTCAGCACAGCCAAAAGCATTGCGACGAGCATGATCTTTGGTTTACTGATTCTCATTGACCAAACCTCCGTTGAATTGTCAGATAACTAAAGCTGACAAAAGGGACTATCTTGCTGTAATTACAATTCATGTAATTATACCACAGCAAAATAAAAATGTCATTACCGGATCGGAAAAAAGTTTTCAGCGCTGAAAAATGCGTTGACGATATAAAAGCAGGAGCAGACCGAAATCTGCTCCTGCCGAGAAAAACGCGTGTTAAACTCTAAAGTCTGTTATCAACAGCGTAATGATTCATTCACCTTTATGCTTTCTCAAAGTCGGGGCGCCATGCGGCAAACTGGTCGAGCTGTGCGTCGGTGCGGTGATAGTATCTCACGCCCTTATCGAGCTGCGCGATACGAGCCATCTCGTCATCTGTCAGCTTGAAATCCGTGATATCGAGATTGTCCTTGATATGATCGACGTTCTTGCTGCCGGGGATCACGACAAAGCCCATCTGCGTATGCCATCTGAGAATGACCTGCGCCGTAGATTTGCCGTACTTTTTGCCCAGCTCGATGAATACAGGCTCTTCCATCAGGCTCTTGTCGCCGTGACCGAGCGGATACCACGACATCAGCCTGACGCCGTATTGATCGAGTGTTTTACACAGCTCTTTTTGTGTAAAATACGGATGCGCCTCTACCTGGATAAACTGCGGCGCGATCTCCCATTTTGTCTCCAGCTCGGCAAGATACTTGCCCTCAAAGTTTGAGATGCCGATGCTTTTTGCTTTCCCTTCCTTGTAGGCTTTTTCGAGCTGACGGTATCCCGCGAGCCAATTGCCGGCAGGCTGGTGAATGTAAAGCAGGTCGACACAGTCAACGCCAAGGCGTTCGAGCGTTTCATCGACCGCGTTCGGGTTTTCATATTCACTCGGTCAGAGCTTGGTAGAGAGGAAAACATCCTCCCGATCCACTCCGCTTTCCTTGATGCCGCGTCCGACGGCGCGTTCATTGACATACGCGTTAGCGGTATCGACGAGAGAGTATCCCATCTTCAGCGCTTCGCGTACGCTGTTCTGTGCGTCATTCGGGGCAAGCATAAAGGTGCCGATACCGATGACAGGGCATTGTAACCCGTTGTTTAAAGTCATGTATTCCATAATGATCCTCCTTAATATGTTGTTGCTTTGGAGCCTGTCATACGCCAGACTCCGTTTTCTTTTCGTAATGTAAAATCGCCGCGCAGCTTCCAACTGCTTTTCCTGCCGCCGTACACAGCGGCTGTCACGCGGCTTTTGCCGATCATGGCTGCCGTATCGCTGTTGACCGTTACGTCGATGCTGTCGTGATCGGCGCCGTAATAATTGAAGGTTCCGTCCGCCAGTCCGCTGAGAAAGGCGTCCCTTGACTGCCTGACGCCTGTCATGTGCATGAGGACATAGTCGTTTGACATCAGTTTGCGGAGCTCAGCGACGTTCTTTTCAATCATATACTGCCAATATCGGCGGTACAGATCGCGGATCGCTTCTCTGTCGTCCATATGACCCCTCACAAAAGACCGTTTGCGGATAACCAGCGCTTTACGCTGCTCATGGAATCAGCCGCGTTACTGCCGGTGATCGGCAGACCGCTTTTGACGGTTGCGCCGGGACAAGTGCGTTTAATATCCCTCTCGCTGCTGCCCATGCCGCTGCCCTCGTTGGTACACAGCGGCAGGATGGTCTTGCCGGTGAAATCAAAGGCTTCGAGGAAGGTGAATACCGCCATCGGCATGGTACCCCAGTAGTTCGGATAAGCCAGCACAATCGTATCGTATTCGTCGATCGAATCGGGCATCGATACCAGTGCAGGGCGCGCCTTCGCGCGCAGATCCTTTTTCGCCTCATCTATGCAGGTCATATAGACCGGTGAATAGGGAGTCTCCATCTCGATCTTGAATGTATCAGCCGGGGTGTTGCCGACCTTCACATAGCGCATCGCGCCCGCAAAATAGTTTTCATCCGCTCTGGAAAAATAAGCGATCAAAGTTTTAGCCATTGTCGTGACCTCCTGTTTTTTCTGACTTTATTATACCTGAAAGCCATTGCAAAGTCCAATCGAAATATGTTATAATTGATTTAATATTTAAATAATAGAAAGAGGCGCGATCATGACGACAAAACAAATCGATTATTGCATAGAACTGGCGCGGACGCTCAATTTCAGCCGCGCAGCGGAAAATCAATTCGTCAGTCAGCCGACCTTCTCTTACCAGATCAGGCTGCTGGAAGAGGAGATCGGCTTCAGTATTTTTGAGCGCAGCGGAAAGGGCGCGTCCCTCACGCCTGCCGGCGCGCAGTTCGTGAGCTTTCTTTCCGGTATGCGCGAGGATCTGAAAAGAGCCGTCGAGCAGGGGCAGAATTTCAGCGCGAAGTATAAGGATTCGATCACCGTCAGCCTGATGGTGCGTCAGGCGATATACTTTCTGCCGGAAGCGATGCGGCTGTTTGCTCAGACAGCGCCGGACGTTCAGATCGTCCCGAAGTTTCAATACGAAAACGGAATGGACAGCTTTCTCAAAGGCGAGTCCGATATCCTGTTCACACTCAGAGAGCATACGCGTCAGTTGTCCAACGTGATCGTACACGATTTGTTTGACAGCCACATCTATTTGATTGCCCAGCGGGATGATCCGCTTGCAGATAAGAATTTGATCACAGAATGCGATCTTTACGGCAGGACGCTGATGGTCGGAGGCGGCTCGCCGAACGCCCTGAAAGCGGTTCAGCACCGGCTGATTTCTCAACGATCACAGCGGTCAATTCGCATGGATCCCCTTTGACTGCGAGGAGCACTTCGAGTGCGTTCTCTGCACGCACAAAAATGATTCTCGACAGAGTCTGTCCGCGTTTATCGCGATGCTCAAAAAGCTATATAAAGACGCTGTGGCGTTTCCTCTTTAGAGTGCCTGTAATAATCCGAACCTGCTGAAAATGAGCAGGATTTCGAGAAAGTATCAGTGCCTTTGATACATAGCCTTCGCCAATTTGGTGAGGGCTATGTTTTTTTATTACATATATCGTTATAAAGAAACCGAATTGGTAGCCTAAAGCGGCTGAAAGAAAAAATGTTTAAACTTTTTTCAAAATCTCAAAGATTTGCAAAGAAGTTGCAAAGGTCGCCCTGATATACTGTAATCACAACAGAGGGGAACAAACCCCGTACAGAGAAAGGAGATACCGCCATGACAATCACAACCATCACATCAAGGATCAACAACCTCATTCACAATTACACCTTCCAAGCGATCATGTTATCCGCCCTGTTTAAGCGAAACTTTTAAAAAGAAAACAGCCCTTGACATATCGTGTCAAGGGCTGTTATGGTCGGAGTGAAGTACGCCTGATCGGATCGCTTACCGGTTACCTCGTCTTAGGTGCGCCCTGCGGTCGACAGAAAGGGATCGACGCTCTCGCTGTTATGTAGTGACATTTGTCAAGAGGGAAAGCGCAATTTATATCATAAC
>CACZAW010000263.1 GCA_902779225.1 uncultured Ruminococcus sp.
AGAGCGAGGACGCGATCAAGGAGCAGATCTTCACCGACTCCACCATCATCGACGCGTTCGAGTCGCTGATCCACGATCTGGCGTCAAAGCTCGATTATTCCGATCCGAGCACCTCGGTAGCGCAGTGCGCCGCCAAGTACGCTTATCTTGCGTATCCATTCAGCCACCAGCAGTATCCTTATGTACACAGCATGATGGAAAAGCAGATCATGTATTTGATCCAAGCGGAGATGCTCTACAACGAGTACCTTTTCCAGCAGGGAGAGTACCTTAAGAACAGTCCGGCTTACGGCGTCGACAGCACACAATACGCCGCCAATCAGAATGCGCAGAAATACTTTTACGAAGTTCTGATGAACGACAGTGTTTCCGGCTCAAACGCGAAGATCGCCGCAATGCTCGACAAATCGATGAACGTCGCGCTGAACGGCAGCTTGTATATCTCACTTGATGATTACATGAAGCCGGAGGACGCGGTGACGACCAAGCTCTCTGTTGAAAGCTACGAGAAAGAACATGACTTCTACAAAGAGATATGCAAAGTCGGTAATAATGACTCGATCACCGGCATTAAGGACGGCTCCAACAAGTCGAAGGCGGAATATACCAAGAACTATATGCTTTTCAAGAAGGTTATGACACATTCCGCCGCCGGCAACAAGGTGTTCTACATCCTCGATCCCGAGCAGTTCAGCGGCACCGACGCGCTGTATATCAAGAATCTGGAGCACGACGTCGTAATGGGCGTGGTAGACGTATTTAACCCCGATATACATACGCCGTCCTGCGATTACCTGAATCTCTGCAAAAACATGAGCGACGGCGTCAACCACTTCCAGGGCATCCATGACTATGACTGCTCCAACATCGACGCCTTCTTCAGCACCAACTATTTTAAGGCAAAGGGCTGCACGGTAGACAGCTATCTGGGCGGCTTTGAAGATAAGTATCTGCCCGACGGCGATACCAACCCGGGCGCGAACAAGAGCTGGCTGATCTCGTCCATGTACTGGTACGACAAGTGGAACTCTGTGAACGTCGGCTGGGCGCATATCAAGGGGGTCGACGGTACAGCCAGCTTCCCGAACAATGATGTATTGCAGATCCGCAACGAGCATGACAAGGACGAGATAGGTCTTGAGCACGCGCAGGGCAACAAATCGGAGACCTATACCGTCGTTCTTGCCAACAATCACCCGATCTACAGCCAGAATGTTACGGCGAAGGTCACCTCTCCGGAGAACGGCGATATCGAGGTCAAATTCGCCGACGGCAACTCGATCAAAAACAACGAAACCAAATATACCCAAAGCGGAGGCAAGATGACCATCCGCTTCAAGCCCGGCAGCACCTTCAAGGCACTCAAGGTCATCCGCAACAGCGACGTTTTTGAGAACAAGGGTACTGTAACAGAGACCGTTCTCGCGGATCCCGACGACCTTACGAGGATCGCGCAAGATGACGACGGCTATTACACCGTTACCTATCCCGCGCCTTATTCTGCCTCGACCGTCGAGCTTGACAACGGAACCTTCAGTTATATCAGCAACGCGCAGGAGCTGATCGACTTCTCTAACCTTGTCAACTCCGGTCAGACCGACCTCAACGGTATTGTGACCGCCGACATCGATATGACGGGCTATGAGAACAAGCTCAGCCCTATCGGCTACGGCAAAACCTACACGGGCGTTTTTGAGGGCAACAACCACACTATCTCAAACCTCGAAATGACAGGCGACTGGTCGGGCTACGGCTTGTTCGGCACCGCCGCGGGCACCATCCGGAACTTCACGCTGAGCGGCAACATCACGATGACCGCGAGCGCGAACTGCATCGGTGGCATCGTGGGCTATGGCGACGGCTGCACGCTGGAGCACATTTACTGCAGAGTCAACATAACAAATTCGAGCTCGGGCGTAGAGCTCAAGCACGTCGGCGGTATCGTCGGAGAGATTCAAAATAACGAGACGCACATTGACCGCTGTATGTACAGCGGCGGTATCGACCTTTTCAATTCCACCGACTGTATCGGCGGTATCGTGGGCTACAGTAACGGCGGCGCGCACATCAGCAACTGCGCCTGCACCGGTATGGTCCACGGCTACACAAAGGACGCGATCATGGGCGGTATCCTGGGCTATGTCAACAACTACGGTCCATCGATCACCGACTGCTA
>CACZAW010000264.1 GCA_902779225.1 uncultured Ruminococcus sp.
GTCGAGTAGTCGAACTCGACGCCCTGACCGATACGGATCGGGCCGGCACCAAGCACGATGATCTTCTTTTTATCCGTCAGGCGAGACGCGTTCTCGCCGGTGTAGGAGGAGTACAGATAGGCGATATACTTGCCTGTATGCAGCGTATCGACCATCTTGAAGATCGGGGTGATGCCGTTCTCTTTGCGGGTGTTGTAGATATCGACCTCGGGAACATCCCACAATGTCGAAATATATTCATCGGAGAAGCCCATGATCTTTGCGGCTTTCAGGGTCTCGATATCGCCCTTGTTCGCCTTGAGGGTGTTCTCCATATCAACGATCTTTTTGAAGGATTCGAGGAACAGCTCGGTGATCATCGTGATCTCATGCAGCTTTTCGATGCTCTCACCGCGTCTGAGCAGTTCAAAGATCGCGTAAACGTTATCGTCCTTGAATTCCTTGATGTAATCAAGCAGCTCTTCATTTGACTTGTCGTCGAATTTGGCGAGGCGGAAGTGGCACACGCCGGTCTCGAGCGATCTGACGGATTTCAGACAGCATTCCTCGAGGGTTGAGCCGATACCCATGACCTCGCCGGTCGCCTTCATCTGGGTGCCGAGGGTGTTGGGCGCGTCGGCGAATTTATCAAACGGAAAACGCGGGAACTTCGCAACGATATAGTCGAGCGAGGGCTCGATCGCCGCCGTGCCGCCCGCTACCGGGATCTCTTCAAGTGACATACCCATCGCGATCTTCGCGGTGACGCGGGCGATCGGATAGCCCGAAGCCTTTGACGCGAGCGCCGACGAACGCGATACTCTGGGGTTGACCTCGATGAGGTAGTACTCGCTGGTTTCGGGATGCAGCGCAAACTGCACGTTGCAGCCGCCCTCGATCTTCAGCTCGCGGATGATCTTGATCGCGCTGTCGTTGAGCATCTTCAGGTCGTGGTCATTGAGCGAGAGGATCGGTGCGACAACGATGCTGTCGCCGGTATGCACGCCGACCGGATCGACGTTCTCCATGCCGCAGATCGTGATCGCGGTATCGTTAGAATCGCGCATGACCTCGAACTCGATCTCCTTGTAGCCCTTGACGGACTTTTCGATCAGCACCTGATGCACGGGGCTGAGGGCGAATGCCTGTCTGCCGATCTCGATCAATTCTTCCTCATTATCGGCAAAACCGCCGCCGGTGCCGCCGAGGGTGAACGCGGGACGCAGAACGACCGGATAGCCGACCGCCTTTGCCGCTTCCTTAGCTTCTTCCAGATCATAGGTGATCTGCGAGGGGATGACCGGCTCGCCGATGCTTTCGCACATCTCCTTGAACAGCTCTCTGTCCTCGGCGCGCTCGATGCTCTCCGACGAGGTGCCGAGCAGCTTTACGCCACATTCCTTGAGGACGCCCTTGCGATCCAGCTGCATAGCGAGGTTCAAGCCGGTCTGACCGCCGATGCCGGGAACGATTGCATCGGGTCGCTCATATCTGAGGATCTTTGCGATATATTCGAGCGTCAGCGGCTCCATATAGACCTTATCGGCGATCTGGGTATCGGTCATAATGGTCGCGGGGTTCGAGTTGCAGAGGATGACCTCGTAGCCTTCCTCCTTCAGCGCAAGACACGCCTGCGTGCCGGCATAGTCGAATTCCGCCGCCTGACCGATGACGATAGGACCCGAACCGATGATCAGTACTTTTTTGATGTCTGTTCTCTTTGCCATTTTCATTACCTCCCTATTTGACGGCTCAGCCGTCGGTGAATGGTGAAGGGTGACAGGTTGAGGGCAACCGCTGTTGCACCTGAGCACGCTATCCACTCTTCGAATGTATGTTAATGCTTTTGATAAACGATCTTTCCGCCCTTGACGGTCATCAGACACACGCCGTTGAGCTTCCAGCCCTCAAAGGGCGTCGCCCTGCCTTTGCTGAGGAATTCAGCGGGATCGACGGTGAATGCTTGATCCAGATCCCATACGGAATAATCATCCGGATCACACGGGATACCGAAACGCTTTCGCGGATTGACCACAAGCAATTCCAGCAGGCGATCCATCGAGATGACGCCGGTCTTGACCAGCTTGGTATACAGGATCGGGAACGCGGTTTCGATCCCGACGATACCGAAAGCGGATTTCTCCAGCCCGCGCGACTTTTCCTCAGCGCTGTGCGGCGCATGATCGGTCGCGATCAT
>CACZAW010000265.1 GCA_902779225.1 uncultured Ruminococcus sp.
TCCCTGCCGCTGGGGATCCTCAATGAAAGCAAGCTGATGAAGGACGACGTGACCCTCACCGCCGACGATATGATCGTGATGGTGTCCGACGGCGTGATGATCGGCTCTGTCGAATGGCTGGAAAAGCTGATCCTCACCTTCCGCGAGGGGAGCGCCGAACAGCTCGCCTCCTGCATCGTGGAAGAAGCCGGCAAGCGCCGTCAAAACGACCACGACGACGATATCACCGCCATCGCCCTGCGCGTCATCGAAAACGCATAAAAAAGCCCGCCGACCACGGCGGGCTTTCATCTATTCATTATCGGTAATCTTCTCTCAGTATCGCGCGCATCACGCTGTCGCAGATCCCCTGATTGTTCCTGCTTGCCTGACGGTGGGTGCCCTCAAAGCGCAGTCCGCATTTCTCCATCACTCTGCCGGATTTCGGATTCCTTACATCGTGGGTCGCCGCGATCCGGTTCATCCCGACCTCCTCAAAGAGAAAGCGTATCACCTCACCGAACGCCTCGGGCATGATCCCGCGCCCCCAGAATCTCTCGCTCATGCAGTAGCCGATCTCACAGCTTGCGATATCCTCGCGGATACTGATGACGCCGATCGTGCCGATGACCTCATGCGTTTCCTTCCATTCGATCATCCACTCATATTTGTCGTCTTTGTAGCTGTCGATGACCCATTGTATGTAGCCCTTGACGTCCTCGACGCTTTTATACGGTTCCCACGCCAGAAACCTTGTCACATTTTCGTTCGCCGCCCAGTTGCGGAACATATCCTCTGCGTCCTCAATGCGATAGCGCCGAAGGATCAGCCGCTGAGTTTCGAGCCTCACGGTACCCTTGTGTGTCATATAAGCCTCCCGCTTATGTAGTAGGGGACGCTGTGTGACGTCCCGTTATTGCCTGATCAATAAGAAGCTGCGCGCGTTGATCATCACTTTGCCGTCAAGCTGTTCATATCCGCCGAGGGCATACACATTCTCCGCACCGTTCATATCAAAATCGACGCAGGCATTTTCATCGGACGGATTGAAGAACGCGGTGAATTCGCCCCTCTTATAGACAAAGGGGAACTCCTTGCTCTTGCCGTAGACGACCTCGACCTCGCTGTCGTTGGCGAGCGAGGGATTGTTTTTTCTCAGCGCGATCAGCGCTCTGAGGTTCTCGTAGATGCTGTCGGGATTGCCCTGCTGCTGCTCGACATTCGGCGCATCCTCGCTCTTGTCGATCGGCAGATACAGCATATCCTCGTCACAGTCTGAGAATCCCGCGTTTTTCTCACCCGACCACTGCATCGGCGTGCGCGAGCCGGTGCGCGAGAAGCCGCCCTCCTTAGACACAAGGTCGGTGCGATAGCGCATACCGATCTCGTCGCCGTAATAGACGAACGGCACGCCCGGCATGGTCATCATAAAGGCGTGGCTCAGGCGGATCATCCAGTCGCTCATATAAAACGTGGCGCGCGGCATATCGTGGTTGTTGGTGATAAAGCAGATATAGCCGTGATCCTTCGAGCACTGATAGCCGAGGAAGTAGTCCGCGAGGAATTCTTCGATATCGCCGTGGCTGTGATCGGCAAAAAAGCTGTGATTCTCGCCGTTATTCATCTTGCGGAACAGGCTGTTGTAGCCGTTGCCGTGATGGTCGAGATAAAAGTCGCCGTGGAAGCCCGCGTTGACGATCGCGCGCTGCGGATTGCTCCATTCCGAGATCATCACCGCGTCGGGATAATCGCGGTCAAGCATCTCGCGGATATTGCGCCAGATCTTCGCGGTCGCGACCTTTTCATCATCGTTTTTGACCAGCGAGTCCGCCATATCCACGCGAAAGCCGTCGATCCCCTTGTCCAGCCAGAACCGCATGATATCCTTCAGCGCCTCGACGGTCGCCCATGCCTCGGGCGAATCGGAGCTTCTCTGCCAGTTGGGATGGGTCACGTTGTAAAAGCCGTAATTCAACGCCGGCTGAGAGGAAAAGTAGTTGACCAGATAGTTGCCGTCGCGCTCACAGATGCCGCACATCAGCCGATAATCCGTCGGCGCCTCCCATACGCAGTCGGTAAAGATATACCGGTCGTCATATTCGCTCGGATAACCGGTCTTTGCCGCCTGAAACCATTCGTGCGTGTCGCTGGTATGCCCCGGGACAAGATCCATCAGCAGCTTTATAT
>CACZAW010000266.1:0-1377 GCA_902779225.1 uncultured Ruminococcus sp.
CTTTGACGACAGCACGCCGATCCTCGGATTGCCCGGCTGCGTCATGTATGCTAAGGCAACGATCTTTGACCTTGTCATGCCGCGGATCGCCGCAGGGATCACACTGACCAAAGCCGACTTTGTTGCCTACGGCGAGGGCGGGCTGTGCCTCGGCTGCACGCCCTGTACCTATCCGCATTGTCCGTTCGGAAAGTAAAAATCATCAATTGGAAGTGATCCTATGTACACAGCATCCGTCATCACCGTCAGCGACCGCGCCTATCGCCGCGAATACATCGATCAGAGCGGTCCCGCTGTCTGCAAAATGCTGGAAGCCGCGGGATATGAGATCGCGTGCATCCATATAATTCCTGACGAGAAAAATAAAATCACGGAAACGCTGCAAGCGGAATGTGATAACGGCGTAAGCCTGGTCATCACCACCGGCGGTACGGGATTTGCGCCGCGTGATGTAACGCCCGAAGCGACCCTTGCCGTCATCGAGCGCGAAGCGCCGGGGATCGCCGAGTATATGCGCATGAAGTCCGCCGCCATCACCCCGCGCGCGATCCTGTCCAGAGGCGTCGCGGGCATCTGCAAAAAGAGCCTGATCATCAACCTCCCCGGCTCGCCGAAGGGCGCAACAGAAAACCTCGGCGTGATCCTCCCCCACCTTGCCCACGGGCTGGATATGCTCAACGGAGCGAAAGAAAGTTAGGAATTAGGAATGAGGAATTAGGAATTGGATTCCGACTCACTGTTTATAAAGAACAAAAGAGGTGCTGATGGAAATGTCAGCACCTCAAATATTTATTTGACTTTTAGGAGAGAGAATTCCTAATTCCTAACTCCTAATTCCTCATTGTTTAAAGTTTTTCTACGATCGCCTTGGTATCTCTTGCGATCGCCAGCTCCTCGTTTGTTGCGATAACAGCGACCGGGATAGAGGAATCATCAGCGGAAATAAACGCGGTATCTCTGGTAACGGCGTTGACCTCTTTGTTCAACTTCACGCCGGCAAAGCCGAGATACTCGATGACAGCCTCACGCAGAGCGGGCTGGTTCTCGCCTAAACCTGCGGTAAAGACGATACCGTCGCAGCCGCCCATAGCGACCCAATACTGACCGATATACTTTGCAATCTGATAGTACAGCATCTGGTGAACAAGATGCGCACGGTGGTTGCCCTCTTCCTCCGCCTTGGTAACGTCGCGGTCGTCGGAGGATACGCCGGAGATACCCAGAAGACCGGATTTCTTGTTCAAGAGGGTGTTCATCTCCTGCGGAGAGAGGTTATCCTTTTCGGCGATAAAGGTGACGACGGACGGATCCAGACAGCCGGAGCGGGTACCCATCAGGATACCGTCGAGCGGGGTCAGACCCATCGAGGTGTCGATA
>CACZAW010000266.1:1405-3555 GCA_902779225.1 uncultured Ruminococcus sp.
AAAGCGATGAGAGGTACCGTGAGCGCCGTAACGACGTACCGCATATTTCTCATAATACTCATAGGGAACCGCATACATATACGCCTTCTCGGGCATGGTGGAATGGAACGCGGTATCAAATACGACGACCATCGGAACACTGTCGCCGAATACTTCCTTACAGCCGCGGATCGCCTGAACATGACCGGCGTTATGCAGCGGAGCCAGCGGGATCAGGCTCTCGATACCCGCGATGACCTCGTCGGTGACCAGCTCTGGATCGCTGAACAGCGCGCCGCCCTGGACGATACGGTGACCGATCGCGGCAACCTCATCGAGGTTCTTGATCACGCCGTATTCTTCGGAAAGCAGCGCGTCGCTGACCGCGATGAAAGCCTTAGCGTGATCGGGCATGGGGATCTCTTTGGTAAAGGAGCGGCCGTCGGCGGTCTTGTGACCGATGAAGGAGCCCTCCTGACCGATACGCTCGCAGTTGCCCTTGGCGATCATCTGCTCGGTATCCATGTCGATAAGCTGATACTTCAGGCTGGAGCTGCCCGCGTTGATAACTAATATTTTCATAAAAATGTCCTCCCGTATTGAAATTGATCAAAATTTGACATATACTATGATAGTACATTTTCAGAGCTTTTTCAAGTGTTTTCCGAAAAGAGGTGACAAAATGCCGAGAGCAGGCGTGATCTGTGAATTCAACCCGTTTCACAACGGTCATAAATTTCTTTTAGAGAAAATTAAAGAACAGTATGCCGATGAGATCGTCTGCATCATGAGCGGCAGCTTTGTCCAGCGCGGCGATATCGCGATCACCGACAAATATGAGCGGACGCTTGCGGCGCTGAAAAACGGCGCGGATATGGTCGTTGAGCTGCCGACCGTCTATGCGGTCGCGTCGGCGCAGATATTCGCGGAAAACGGCGTCAGGCTCGCTGCAGAACTCGGATGCGAGCTGTTGTGCTTCGGTGCCGAAAATTCTATTGAAGAATTAAAAGAGATAGCTGACGCCTTACAAAGCCCGGAGGTGCAAGCGCGGATCGCCGATAATATGAAGCAGGGCGCGTATTATCCGCAGGCGGTATCCGACGCCCTCGGCGAAGCGTTCGCAGATATCATCAATAAACCCAATAACATCCTCGCGATCGAATACATCAAGGCGTGCCGCAAATACGGCGTCACTCCGGTAGCCGTCACCCGTAAAGGAACTGCACACGACGATGATAAGCCTTGCGGCGATATCGCTTCGGCGTCATTCATCCGTTCACAGATCAGCTCCGGTGATCCCTACTCGGCATATACTTCTATGACGATCGAACATCCCGCGTTCCTCAGTGGGATCGAGCCGATCCTGCTCTTTCAGCTCAAGACCATCGATAAGGATGAGCTGGCGATCCTTGCCGACGTCAGCGAGGGGTTGGAGAACCGCATCTATGATGTTGCATTGAATTATAATTCTATAAAAGAAATATCTGAACAGATCAAAACCAAACGCTACACTATGGCGCGGATCCGCAGGATCCTGATCGCCGTGCTGCTCGGGATCACCCGCGAGATGCAGGCGACGCCCGTCCCCTACATCCGTGTGCTCGGCGTCAAAAGGGATCGGCAGGCGTTGATCCGATCCAAAGAACTGCCCCTGCTCGTCGATGTACGGCGCGGATATGATACGCTTGATATTTCTGCAAAAGAAATATTCAACATTGATCTCAAGGCGACCGAGCTGATGAACATTTCCCGCAAAACGACCGTGAACGAGTTTTCTCACGGCTTAATCAAAGTATAAGTAAAACGGACAGGTGAAAGCCTGTCCGTTGTTTTACTTTTTATGAGGGCAATCGCTGACGGAACAGCCGGAACAGCCGCATCCGCAGCCCTTGCCTTTTTTCTTATTCCTGAGCATCACAACGATCACCGCGATCACTGCCGCCGCGATCAAAACGATCAGGAGGATCTCCAACAAACTCATATCAATCACCTACATCCAAAGTCCGCACAGGCTGAATGTGATCAACGCTGCGACCCATGCAACGGCGGTCTGCCATACGACGACGCCGACAGCCCATTTGCCGCCCAGCTCGCGCTTGACAGATGCGATCGCCGCCACGCACGGACTGTACAACAGGCTGAACACCAGCATCGACGCCGCTGCCGCAGTA
>CACZAW010000267.1 GCA_902779225.1 uncultured Ruminococcus sp.
AGAGATACCAGTAATCGACCAAGACCCTGACCTTGTCGGGTTCGTCGGTCAGCGGCAGGAAATCCGGATGAGCTCCCGATGCGGGAGCGTCGATATAGATTTTGACCGTATCGACCTGTTCGGCGGGACCGGTATAACCGAGGTTGTACCATTTTGTCATATGACCGACCGTACCGTACTCATACATCTTTTCGCCGTTGATCAGGAATACCGTGTTTTTGTCAAACACCGTGTCGCCGACCGGCTCGAAGTCGACTCGGATGGTATATTGCTTATCCTTCACGAATTGATCGGAAGCAGTCATCGATTTGCTGTCGGTTTGGTTATACCAGCTGACCTTGCCGATGGTGTATTTAGAGGGTTCTAAAGAAACGGGATTGAAGTCAGGCGTTTTTCCTGCCGCCGGAGCAGTGATGGTACAGCCTGCGGTTTCGAGCGGCTTTTGCAGATACCAGCTGTAGTTCGCTCTGAGGATCGAGCCTCCGACGAAGACATCGGTCGTTTTTTTGCCGTTGAAATATACCGTCAGCTTTGAGGGATCGACCGTATAGCCGCTTTTTACCTTGAATACAACTCGTGCGGAATAGGTATAACCGCCCAAAAAGGGAGAATTATTGGCGATATTTGTACCGGTAGAAGTGACGCGGTGCCAGTCCATACCTGTTCCGCTCGAAGTAGTGGTTTCAAGACTGAAATACTTGCCGGAATAGGTATCGGTAAAGCTGACTGTCGGGTCTGCGTTTGCTCCAACCGCAGGCTCTGTCAGGGTGATATTGATCGTATCTCTGACAGGCACGATGATCTCGTTGCTGATAAATATATCATCCGGCCAGTACAGCTCGCGGTCGAAGCGACCGTCCATCCTGCCCTTGAAGTTCGGCTTTGCGTAACAGCGCAGCGGTACGCCCATATCGGCGGACTTGACGGTATAGTTCAAACCGGTGCCGACGTCATTCCATTTGTCGCCGACCTTGCGCTGCCAGACGATATCCACATAGCTATCTTTGCCGCCCCATCTGCCGCCGTTGAGGTTCGGGGTGAGTACGGAGCCGACGGAATAATCCCCATCCATGAGCTGGACTTCATACTTGTGCTCGCCGTTATAGGGAGAGTTGATCTCGCCTTTGTACAGCCGATCGGCGCGATATGCGCCGAGGCTCTCTTCGGCTGAAGCGCTGTGACTGCCTGAATCACCGTCGTCGATATATTCCTTTCTGTTGTCGTAGAAAGACGCGTATAATACGAAGCGGTAATCTATATCGGTATAGTTCCGGTCGGAATAAACGAGCGGAGTCATGTCCATCGAATAGGTTCGGGTCTCTGCGTCAAATTCAAATTGATACCCGCTCGCTTCATTTGCACTGTAAAGAACATAGTTGTTATCTGTCTGACGCATCGACAACTGGTCGGTGAATTTATCTCTCTCCAGCTTGAAGCATCTGCTCACGGAGGTCTGGTCGCCGTGCGATCTGTCGATCCTGTAGACCTTCAGCGTATAGCGAGCGCGGATAAAGTCTTCGGGTGCGTTATCGCCCATTCTTGCGGTACATTCCAACTGAGATTCATGCCATGTCAGCTTTTTGCCGATCAAACGGAACCCGGGCTCCTGCGCCACTCCGCCCTCATGTACCTGAGCTGTTCTGGAACGCAGTTCCTTTGACGTAACCTTGTCCTGCACGATGCAGTAGTAGTAACCCCTCTGATTGACCTGCAGCTCCGGCGCGGTGGTGTTCGCGATCTTATTACCGTTTGTGACCTCGGTCTCGCCGCAATAATACCATCTGTACCAGTAATCGCCCGAGCCGCCCGTCACGGCGATCCGCAGATACGGGCACTGGTTACGGTTGCCGTAATAATGGTAGGACAGACCGATACCCGCGTCCTGAAGATCGATTTTGATCTCCATCTCGGAACCGCCAGTCCCGGCAAGATCAGCTTCTTCAGCGTTCGCCGTCAGGGGCAGAGCGGTAAACACGCTCAGCAGCAGAACGAACGCGAGCAGGATGGATAATATCTTTTTCATAAAGTTTCCTCCTTTTGATATATCGAAAAAATAACAGTTAAGGTTAAGCTGCCGCGTGAGGATATTCACACGACAGCGGCTATGACACACGGCGCACACTTGGCCGTAA
>CACZAW010000268.1 GCA_902779225.1 uncultured Ruminococcus sp.
ACCGCTCAATATGAATCCGCTCAGTCCCTTGACCTCGGCGTCCGGGTCGGTCAGATCGAACAGTTTTCCCGAATCGCGCTCTATGATCAGAACGTGATCGTCTTCAAAGAAGAGCGAAAGTTCGACCAGCACCGGCTTTTTCGACTGTTTGTTGACGTCGAGAACGGTCAGCCCTATCTCTTCGGTGAACAGCGCCGCGCGATTTGCCGTATCTTTCGTGTATCCGTGCGAGAGCAGGCTGTCCGCGACCTTTTCGGATAACGAGGACGCGGATTCGGGAGTCAGCGTATCGTCCATGACGATGATCTCCGCCTCCATATCTTTAAGAAGGAACGGGAAGTTGTCCTTGCCGAAACGCTTATACACAAAGAGCATCGCGCAGATAAGCGTAAGTATCGGAGCGACGACAAATCCCGCCCACAAGCCGTTTATCCCGAAAAGGACGGAGCCGAGTATCGGAAGAAGAATGTACAGCAGACCGTTCTGGAAGCAGGCGATGCAGGTCGCCATACCTATACGGTCGATCAGCATATAGTAGGAGGTGGTGAGCGACACCGTACTGCAGAATATGAACCCGAGACATACGATACGGATCGCCGCTTGCGCCGAAGAAAGCG
The DNA here is from genome assembly GCA_902779225.1 of uncultured Ruminococcus sp. GTDB lineage: Bacteria > Bacillota > Clostridia > Oscillospirales > Acutalibacteraceae > Ruminococcoides. The sequence goes on from CACZAW010000268.1 coordinate 618, forward strand.
CGTCTCCTTCGGTCACGCCGAACAGACCGCAGAACTGCTTTGCAAAAGCCATAATAAGCAAGGTCGCCGCAGCGCCTTCTATGATCGCTGCTTTGATGCCGGACTTCATAACTCTCCTGATAAGCCTGTGATTTTTCTCTCCGAAATATGTACCGATAAGCGGCTGCATCGCCATTCCGACGCCGTCCATAACGACGCCGAACTCGATAAGACTTACGACTACGGCGAGCGCGATCAGCCCTGTATCACCGTAATTACGCGAAATAAAGCCGATCATAACGTAGTCCATCAAGCCCCAGCAAATATAAACGGAAGAATCCACGATGCTGTATCTTGACGTAAGCAGGAAGTCCTTAAAGGACAGATGCCACACGAAGTGCAGCGTGTTTTTCTTTCTGAAGTAGTGAACGATGCAGGTGAGGATACCGAGACTGTTTCCGATCACGGAGCCTAGGATGATACCCGTCATACCGAGATGTTTGGTAAGTATGATCGAACAGAGGACGTTCCCGCCGATCTGGAAACCGTAGCAGATATTGTTGATAAGCTCGTCTCCGTCGCTGTATACCATCTGTTCAAGATAGAAGATAACGATGGTAAGGAACGCGTTGATCGGGACGAAACGGTAGTACTCGAGCGCTCTTTCCAGCGTTTCGCCCGTTACGCCGCTCACGCTGAAATACGTGCTTTGGAACACGAAGATCAGAAGCGCGGAGATAAGACCTATGCCGACGCTGACGATCAGCCCCTGACCGTATATCTCGTCGGCGCGGCGCTTTTTCATAGCTCCGACCTCGCGCGTGAAGACGATCCCGACGCCCGTCGAGACAAGATCTCCGAAGAACGTGACGACGGCGGTGACGGGCGTTATGGCGTTGATCCCGGCGACGCCCGCCTCGCCTATAAAGAATCCGGCGATGATGCTGTCGCTGAGCAGCATAAGATACATCACCGCCTTGGTGAACGTGCCGGATATCAGCATAGAGCTGAATTTCTTTTCACAAAAGCCTTTCATGATCAATCCATATCCACGGTGTGCTGCGACACGGCAAGGATAAATCCGGAAGCGGACACCATTATGTTGAACTTGGAAGTGCCGGTATCTATCGTATCCTTTGCGACCGCGTGTTTGGCCTTATGGAATCCGCGCGCTTCTAAAAACGCGACCGCCTCCTCCAGATCATCCACGTTCATGCGGATCATCGTCCATTCGCCGGTGCCTTGCGTAACGTCCACGTGAAAGCCGTTTGCGTCCTTCATTCTGACGTCGGTAGCGTTGCTCAGACTGATCTGCTCTTTTGTATGGCGCTTTTCAAATCCCAATTCCTCGAAAAGCTTGACAGCGGACTCTGCGTCCTTGGTTACGATAAGAGGTTTAAAGCTTGTGATTTTCATAGTGCTTTTCCTTTCATTTTTGATTCGTGGCTTTTACTTAAAAATTACCGCCGGTGAAATAGCCGGTCATACGATTCTCTGTGACAAGAACAGATTCCTGAT
>CACZAW010000269.1 GCA_902779225.1 uncultured Ruminococcus sp.
AGCTCCGCTCTGCCGCCGTAGTTCATCGCGATATTCAGCACCATGCCGTCGCGATCCTTGGATTCTTCCTCATTTTCATTCATCAGCGCCAACAGTTCCGGCGAAAACGCCGAACGGTCGCCGAGGAACTTCAGGACGATGCTGTCGTCCTTAAAATCTCTGAGCGCTTCCTCCAGATACTGCTGGAACAGCTTCATCAGCGCAGAGATCTCATTTTCGGGACGGCGCCAGTTCTCGGTAGAAAAGGCATAGACCGTCAGATGTTTGATGCCGATATCGCTGCAGTAGCGCGCGATCTTACGAAAGGTCTGCGCACCGGCGGTGTGACCAGCCGAGCGCGGGAGACCGCGTTTTTTTGCCCATCTGCCGTTGCCGTCCATGATGATGCCGATATGCGCAGGCAGTTCGATCTGCGAGATATCGGTAAATTCCGGCTTATTGCGCTTAAAAAGAGCCATATCAGATCTCCATGATCTCTTTCTTTTTCTTATCGGCGACTGCGTCGACTTCCTTGATGAACTTATCGGTCGACTTCTGCACCTTCTTCTCACCCTCGTCGAGGTCGTCCTCGGTCAGCTCGCCGGACTTCTTCATCTTCTTGAGCTTTTCGATGGTATCACGGCGCACGTTGCGGATCTGAACCTTGGTATCCTCCGCCATATGAGCGATATCCTTAGCGATCTCCTTACGCTTATCCTCTGTCAGAGGCGGGAAGATCAGACGGATGATCTTGCCGTCGTTCTGGGGATTGATGCCGACGTCGGACATCTGGATCGCCTTTTCGATCTTTCTGAGCACCGATGCATCCCACGGCTGGATGGTAAGTGTGCGCGCCTCGGTCACAGAGACTGCCGCCAACTGGTTGATGGGTGTGGGCGTATCGTAATAGTCGACCATCACCTTATCCAATACGGCGGGATTGGCTCTGCCGGCACGGATCGCCTTGTACTCTTCGACAAGATGATCGATACGGCGCTGCATACGCTCATCGTTCTTTTTTAATACCTCTTTCATGGGAATGCCTCCTTATAAATAATTTTAGTTTTTAGATCTTAGATCCTGGTTCTTATTTCTTAGTTCTTATTTCAGTTCGTAACCAGCGTACCGACGCCGGTATTGCATACGGATTCATAGATGTTTTCGGGATCCTTAATGCTGAACACCATCAGGTCGATGTGGTTATCCTTGCAGATCGCAGCGGCGGTCGAATCCATGACCTTCAGATCCTTCTCCAAGACCTCCTGGAAGGAAAGTTGATCATAGCGAACGGCGTCATCGTAGACGTTCGGATCCTTGTCGTATACGCCGTCGACCAGCGTCGCCTTCAGGATGATCTCAGCCTCGATCTCGGCGGCTCTCAGCGCAGCGGCGGTATCGGTAGAGAAGAACGGATTGCCGGTGCCGCAGCCGAAGATAACGACTCTGCCCTTTTCGAGATGGCGCACCGCCTTGTTGCGCAGATAAGGCTCCGCGACCTGACGCATGGTGATCGCCGTCTGAACACGGACGTCGACGCCGATCTGCTCGAGAGCATCCGCAACGCCGAGCGCATTGATGGCAGTCGCGAGCATACCCATATGGTCGGCTCTGGTGCGATCCATCTTGCCGCTGGTGCGTCCGCGCCAGAAGTTGCCGCCGCCGACAACGATACCGACCTGAACGCCCGCCTCGGTCAGCTTTTTGATCGGCTTGCAAATCTCCAGCACTGTGTCAAAATCAATGCCGTTCTTCTGTTCGCCGGCAAGCGATTCACCGGATAGCTTCAATAAAATTCGCTTATAATTCGGTTTCATAGCATATCACTCCACTATATATTCATAATTATTTATATTTTACTACATTTGCCGGTTTTTGTAAAGGTAGTTTCACCAAAAGCCAAATAAGAATACGCCAAAGATTCGCCCGCATATTATTGGATAATGCACAAAAAGTGTTAATAGAGTGTAAATAGTGGTCAGGGATCAGTGGTCAGTTGTCGGAGGATTTTGGGCGAAGTGCTTAGCCGCGCAGTCCCCTTTGTCTAAAGGGGGATGCAAGGGGGATATATCAATTGTTCGAGCAAAGCGAGATACCAAGCGCGGCGCGTCCGGGCTTCGCAATGACAATTTTTAATTCCTCATTCCTAATTCCTAATTCCTCATTGAAAGGGTCGCTGTTTTATGCGCCGCTTTTAATCGGTTGAGATTGCCACAGCCCTTCGGGCTTCGCAATGACAATTTTTAATTCCTAATTCCTCATTCTTTCTCCTCCTTGCAAACAAAAAAAGCGGGAGCAGATCACTCCGCTCCCGCCTTACAGCAGTTAACTTATTTGACCATGCTGGCAACTTCTGCCGCAAAGTCGTCCTGTCTCTTCTCGATGCCCTCGCCCTTTTCAAAGCGAACGAACTTCTTGACAGCGATAGAACCGCCGAGCTTCTTCGCAGTAGCCTCGGTGTACTTGCCGACTGTCATAGAGCTGTCCTTGACGAATTCCTGATCGATCAGGCAGTTTTCCTTGTAATACTTGCCGATCTTGCCCTCGACGATCTTCGCGAGAACCTGCTCGGGCTTGTTAGCCATCTTAGGATCGTTCTTCATCTGATCGACCATGATGCTCTTCTCATGCTCGATGACCTCTGCGGGAACGCTCGCCTCATCCAGATAGAGGGTGTTCAGCGCAGCGATCTGCATCGCGATATCCTTGCCGTAAGCAACGAACTCGGGGTTGGTCGCGTCGAGATCGGTATCGAAGTTCACCAGAACGCCGATCTTACCGCCTGCGTGTACATAAGCGACGCAAGCGCCGTCGATCTTCTCGAAGCGGCGGATCTTGATGTTCTCGCCGATGGTGAGGACCTTCTCCTGCAGCAGCTCGGCAACGGTCATCTCGGAACCCTCTGCCTTGAGCGCCAGCAGCGCGTCTACATCTGCGGGGCTGTTCTTGAGAACGGTGTCCGCACAGGTCTTGACAAACGCCTGGAAATCAGCGTTCTTCGCGACAAAGTCGGTCTCGGCGTTGACTTCGATGACAACGCCCGCCATGTTATCGTCAGCAGTGATCGCCATTGCGACGCCCTCGGCGGCAATGCGGTCGGCCTTCTTCGCCTGCTTGGCAAGGCCCTGCTTTCTTAATACGTCAATTGCGGCTTCCATATCGCCGTTTGCCTCGGTGAGAGCCTTTTTGCAGTCCATCATACCGCAGCCGGTCTTCTCGCGAAGCGCCTTTACATCCTGAGCTGTAAATGCCATAATATTCAATTCCTTCCTTATTGCTGAAATAAGAACTAAGAAATAAGAAATAAGAAGTATTGGAGGGCTCCGCCCTCACCCAATTCCTAATTCCTCATTCCTAATTCCTCATTATTTTATTCTTCTACGATATCGGCAGCTTCTTCTGCGGGCTCTTCAACAGCCGCAGCGCCCATCTGACCTTCTTTACCCTCGATGATCGCGTCAGCCATCGCGCCGGAGATCAGCTTAACGGCACGGATCGCGTCGTCGTTACCGGGGATGATATAGTCTACGTCATCGGGATCACAGTTGGTATCAACGATCGCAACGATCGGGATACCGAGCTTCTTCGCCTCTGCAACAGCGATCTTCTCTTTTCTCGGGTCTACGATAAAGAGAGCGCCGGGCATCTCGGACATTTCCTTGATACCGCCCTCGAGGTTGAGCTTGATAACTTCCTTCTTGGGCAGCAGATCAAACGTGCCGTCCTCTTCCATGGTGCGCAGCTGCTTTAAGCGGCCGATTCTGCGGCGGATGGTGGTGAAGTTGGTGAGCATACCGCCCAGCCATCTTGCGTTGACATAGAACGCGCCGGCACGGGTAGCCTCATCCTTGACGGACTCCATCGCCTGCTTCTTGGTGCCGACGAAGAGAACGCTCTTGCCCTCCATGGAGATCTCTTTGACGAAATTGTAAGCCTCGTCCAGCTTGACAACGGTCTTCTGCAAATCGATGATGTAGATGCCGTTGCGCTCGGTGAAGATATACGGAGCCATCTTAGGGTTCCATCTTCTGGTCTGGTGGCCGAAATGAACGCCGGCCTCCAGAAGCTGTTTCATAGAAACGACTGACATAATGGTACCTCCTTAGGTTTAACCTCCGCTGAGACCGAAATTTTGACAGGAAAATCGCGGAAATCCATCTCCGCAACACCCTACTGTCAAGTCTCAACGTGCGTAATGCCTGAATATTATACAATATTGCAGCTGAAAAATCAAGAGGAAAATCCAATAAAATTAGGAATTAGGAATGAGGAATTAGGAATTTAAAATTGTCATTGCGAAGCCCATTAACCGTGGTCCCCAAAATGCCCCTGCGTTTTGGGGAGAGGACGAACGGCGACACGAGGTCAAGGCATACCTACCGGATATGCCTACCGAGTACAGCCGATGAGGACGACGTGGCAATCTCAACCGATTATCTAACCAC
>CACZAW010000270.1 GCA_902779225.1 uncultured Ruminococcus sp.
AAATACTGCGTTATAGCCCGCCGTTAATCAGGCGTTTTGATTACTCCTAACCCACCCAAAGGCGGATTAATTGTCGCCGCGGCGACCGTATTTGATCAGCTCTATAAATGCTTCCACACGGATGCGGAGCTGTTCGACGTCCTCTTCGTTATAATCGCTCTCGACGCGGATAATAGGAATACCGAGCTTTCCGAGCTCTTCTTCCATTACCTGATACTCATAGTCATAGACGAGGCATCCGCGCAGAACGTGATAGATCACGCCCTGTACCCTGTAGTCCTCCAGCATTTGCATGATACGGTACAGCCTACGCTTGTTATCGACAAAGGTCGGACAGGTGCAGGGACGGGTGCTCTTGTTCGCCAATGCCCGCATGATACCGTCGGTGCTTTGATCGACGATAGCGGGCGGATCATATGCGCCGCGCTCACCCATGCAGGTCTCGTCAGCGACCAGCGCTCCGCCCATTTCTTCGATCAACAGCGGCAGTTTGAAGTTAGGGAAAACGATCGGCGAGCCTGTGATCAGGATGCGCGGACGGTTTTCTTTGGATGCCATCTCGCCGCGCTTTGCTTTTTGCTCTGTTTCATCACACAGGTCATGCATATACTGCGTCCAAAGTGAGATATGGGTGTAACTGATTGCATTCATCGCCGCCATGTAGTGCGTTCCCTTAACGGCAAGCGGATATCTGCGTCGCAGTTCGATGAAGCGGGACAGCTCATACTGCGCCGCAGCGGTCATGCCGCAAGCCCATGACAGACGCTCATAGCTGAGTTCTGTGCCGGTGATCTCAGTCAACTTTTGACTGAACAAATACAGCTCCCTGACATACTGCTCCATATCCGCGTCACGATCGCGACCGGAGGGTACATGGAGCGTAACGGTCTTGCGGTGTTCGGCAAGGTAGCCTGCGAGCTTCTTTTTGCAGTCGCAGGTCATCGGAATCGCCATCAGCTGACACTCCTGATACACCGGCATCACGCCGATGCTCTCAAAGCCCATGATCGCCTTGACCAGCGGACAGGCGTCGCGCGGCGCGATATCGTCGCCGACATTGAACGCGGTATAACTGCCGCCGCAGAGCTTGACGGGCATCGCGCCCGCCGCGTAGATCAGCTCGGGCGGTACCATCACGCAGTAGGTGCCGACGGACGGGACGTTCTTGGGCTTCACCGCGCCCTGCATATCGACGAAAACGTGCTTTAAAACATCCGTGAACGGCTTCAGCGCTTCCGGCTTATGCGGCAGGTCTTCGATTTTTCTGAGATACTTGATCGCGGTCGCGGAAGATTTATTGAGAAAACGCGCTTTCCTGCGCTCCTCCGGGGTACCCTGTCGGGTGTATATCTCACTCATTCTTATCACTCTTTTCATGTGCTGTAAACGGTGCGTATTTGTCGGGTTTCGGTGCGTATTGTTTCATGAACTTCATGCGGTCTGCGTTGTAGACCTTCTTTCCGCAGAAGGTAATAGCTAGAGCATTGTTTTCCGGGCATCGGCGCACACATTCGCCGCACATAATGCAGTCGGCGGTGGTAACATCGATCTTGCGGATATCCTTGCCCTCGCGCTCGGTAAAGATCGACTTGATCCCCATCGGGCAGGCTTCGTAGCACGCGCCGCATTCGGTACAGGCAACCGCGTCCTTTTTGAGCTTAAACAGCGACGCCTTATGCGTCAGCCCGAGGATATAGCCCAGCGGACAGATATTGCAGAAGGCTCTGCGCTTGAAGAATCCCGCGACGATCACGACGATCATCATAAAGCCGCCGAGTCCGAGGCTGAGCTTGAAGCCCGCCAGCGCCGGAGAAAGCGCCGCCGCGGGACAGAAGTCGCAGAAGTTTCCGCCGACAAAACCGATCCCGAGGAAGATGATCAGCATGATCCATTTGACCAGCCTGAGGACGGCGTACATCTTCTCGTTGAGTGAGATCCCCTCGATGTGCAGCGCCTGTCTTGCTTCATGCGCGACGTCCTGCACAAATCCCAGCGGACAGATAAATCCGCACAGAACGCGTCCGAGCAGGACGGCGCAAACGATAAAGGTACCGAAGAAGGCGAGGATCTCCTGCCACCCC
>CACZAW010000271.1 GCA_902779225.1 uncultured Ruminococcus sp.
CAAAGATCAGATCCTTCTTGTCGATGCCGTAGGACGCGGCGGAGTCGATGATCTTCTTTGCAATCGCTACCCTGCCCTCTACCGTGTCGGGAATGCCGTTTTCGTCCAGCGTCAGCGCGATCGCCGTACCGCCGTACTTCTTCATCAGCGGAAAGATCGCGTCCATGCTCTCCTGCTTGCCGTTGACGGAGTTGATCAGCGGCTTGCCGTTGTAAACGCGGAGCGCCTGCTCCATCGCGACAGGATCGGAGGTGTCGATCTGGAGCGGCAGATCGATGATGGCTTGCAGCTCATAGACGACCTTGGTCAGCATGGCGGGCTCGTCGATCTCGGGCAGTCCGACGTTGACGTCGAGCACCTGTGCGCCCGCGCTCTGCTGCTTGAGACCTTCGCTGAGGATATAATCGAGCTCATTGTTGCGCAGCGCTTCTTTCAGGCGCTGTATCAGCACGTCCTCGTGCTTCAAGCCGTTGCCGTTGACGACGTAGCAGACCATCAATTCGTCGGTCACCTCGGCAAGACGGATATAGAGATGCCGCAGACTGCCCTTGCCGGTGGCTTCATCATAGATCGACGTGTCAAACTCGCCGATAAATTCCCTCGTGACGCGCATGACCTCGGCGAAAATTGCCGGCTGCAGGGCGCAGTCTGAGCAGTCGATGACGCGGTGGCTGTGGAAGGCGTAAAAGCCCATGCAGACCTTCCCTTCCCTGTCGCGGCTGAGCGGCAGCTGCGCCTTGTTGCGGTAGCGGTCGACGCGTTCGCTCGAAATGATCGGTCGGAAGGTCGTCTGAACGCCGCCGATACGCGTGATCGCGTCGATGACCTTCTGCTCCTTGAGCCTGCATTCTTCTTTATAAGAAATATGCCGCCATACGCAGCCGCCGCACTGACGGAACTGCGGACAGTCCGGCTCGATACGCGAAGCCGCCGGGGTGAGGATCGCTTCGATCTTGCCGAAGGCGTAGGTTTTCTTGACCTTGAGGATCCTGACCGTCAGGACGTCGCCTACCGCCGACTGCGGTACAAAAACCGCGATCCCGTCTTCGGTTCTGCCGACGCCGCTGCCCTCGGCGGTCGCGGAGGTGATGGTGAGTGTGATGAGTTCGTTTTTCTGCAGCATGACCGTTTTTCCTTTGTTGCATAATATACACTATTCTAGCATGATTCGGGGTGTTTCGCAACCGAAATGATGAATTTTCCTTTTTGCACTTTATTTTTCGGGGATTTCGATTTATAATAGGGTTAGACTAATTGATGAAACGGAGTGGTTGTTGTGAATTACGACGAACTGTTAAACCATATCAAGCGGATCCACTTTATCGGGATCGGCGGCAGCGGCATGTGCCCGATCGCGGAGATCCTGATGAGCGAGGGCTACGAGATCTCCGGCTCCGACATGAACGAGGGGGAAACGCTCGACAAGATGAAGGGCTACGGGATCCCGGTGTACATGGGACACGCGGCGGAGAATATCCGGGGCGCTGAGCTGGTGGTGTATTCCGCGGCGGTCAAGGAGACCAACCCCGAACGCAAGGCGGCGGTTGAGCAGGGTATCCCCTGTATCGAGAGAAGCGTCATGCTCGGCGTGGTAACGCGCCGTTACAAGAGAAGCATCGCGATCGCCGGAACGCACGGCAAGACCACCACGACGGCGATGCTCTCGCAGCTGCTGATCGGCAGCGGCTTTGATCCTTCCGCGATCATCGGCGGCAAGCTGCCCTTTATCGGCGGCAACAGCTATGTCGGTCAGAGCGATATCATCGTCTGTGAGGCGTGCGAGTACGTCGATACGTTTTTGGAGCTGAATCCGTTTATTTCCGTGATCCTGAATATCGACGCGGATCACCTCGACTATTTCAAGAATCTGGACAACATCAAGAAGTCCTTCAACCGCTTCGCCAAGCAGACGACCGGTCTGCTGGTGATCAACGGCGACGACGAGAATACGCTCGACGCGGTGAAGGACGTGGAGCTCGAGAAGATCACCTTCGGCTTCGGCGAGAACTGCGATTACAGAGCGGTCAACGTCAGCGCCGACAAGGGCGTTCACGAGCAGTACGACCTGCTGTACAAGGGGACAAGGGCGTTCACGAGCAGTACGACCTGCTGTACAAGGGTGAGAAGATCACCGGTATCAAGCTGATCGTTCCCGGCAAGCACAATGTCTACAACTCGCTGGCGGCTGCGGCGACGGCGCATTATCTGGGCGCTACGCCGGAGGAGATCGCCGAGAACCTGCACAAGTTCGGCGGCGTTCACAGACGCTTTGAGATCCTGGGCACACCCTGCGGCATCACCGTTGCCGATGACTTCGCTCATCATCCGACAGAGCTGACCGTTACCCTCAACGCGGCGATGAACATGGGCTTCAGGAAGGTCTGGGCGGTGTTCCAGCCGCATACCTTCTCGCGTACCGCCATGCTGCTCGACGACTTTGCCGAGGCACTGAAAATCCCGGATCAGGCGGTCATCTCCGAGATCCTCCCGGTTCGCGAGACCAATACCTACAACATCTATTCCACCGATCTGGGCGCAAAGGTCCCCGGCTCGGTCTGCCTCGATACCTTTGAGGAGATCACCGACTATGTGTGCCAAAACGCGCAGGAGGGCGATCTGATCCTGACCATGGGCGGCGGCAAT
>CACZAW010000272.1 GCA_902779225.1 uncultured Ruminococcus sp.
CCTCATATTGAATGAAGCTACTACACACCAAAGCTACAGAAGAGGAATGTATGAACTACAAACATCTTGTTGGAATAAAAAAAGATGTACAAGGTATAGAAAAAACTTCATTGAACATATAGCAGATGATCCAGACTATGCAAGCGATCCCGAACATGAGGATTATCTGGGGCGACAAAAAGCTATTCTTGTGTGCTAAAGACAAGATTGTCTCTTTTGCGGAGAAGAAACAGATCGTCAACACGACTAATGGAAGCTGTGCATCAAAGACATGGCATCCGCTTTTGCCGGCTTTTGAAACAGGATCCTCCATACTGCCGTATATCATCAAATACGAAGGAGCATGTGGCGCACCACATGCTCCTTCATATTAGGTTTCTTTTTGTTGCTCAAGCCACACTAATGACACAGAGCCCCATTTTTTGAATGATGTACCGCGGAAAGCGGGAAATAATCAGTACGCGCGAGGCGCATCCTCCAGTTGCTCGTCGGTGATCAATTCGTTGTTGAGTATGGTATCGAACAGCTCGGTTGCGAAAGCAACAGACCGCTCGTTCGGCCAGATGAAATACACTTCCTGAGAACCCATGGAAGCGACCTTGCCCTTGCCGCTGCCGCCCCAGGCGCTGTAAGACTTGATATCCCAGTCGCCGAGGCTGCCGAGCGCGACCTTGATCAGATCGGACATCTGCTCGGAGCTGAGGTCGGTTTCAAAGGTGCCCGCCAGCGCGTCAAGGATCTGGGAATAGTTCATCAGGATAGAGGCGCTGTTGGACCGTGCTTTCTCGATCATCGCCGAGATCACGCGGATCTGGTTCCTGCCGCGCGCAAGCTCGCCGTCGCCGAAGGCGTTTCTTTCGCGCGCATAGCAAAGGGCCTCATACCCGGTAAGAGAGATCTTGCCCTGCTCAAAGTAATAGCCGCCGTTGTCGGACGTTGTACGGAACGCGGTCGGATTGTCCACCGTGATGCCGCCGATGAGTTCGACGAATTCATCAAAACCGGTAAAGTTCACGCGGCAGAAATTGTCAATCTGAATACCGTACAGATCGTTGAGCGAGCGGATCGAATTAGGCACGCCCTGAATCGCGCAATGTGTCAGCTTATCCATGCCGCCGAGGGCATTATTCATCACGAAGAAATCACGGGGAGTGCTGACCAGCAGGATCTGCTTGGTAAAGGGATTGACGACCATCAGAAGGTTGACGTCGGCGTGCGCGTTGTATTCGATCTCCTTGCCATACTTGTCCATACCGCTCAGATAGAAGATAAGCGGCCTGTCCTCACCGTATTTGATCGGTTCGGGCGTGGGCTCGGGCGTGGGCGTCGGGACGGGAGTCGGCTCTGCGTTTTCGACATCGACCAGGATCGGCGTGTTGTCAAGCGTCGCGGAGCGGGGGACCACAATATCATCCACAAGACGCAGCGCATCGCCGAAGGTTTCCTCTGTCTCGGGATCCATCGTCAGCGAAAGGAAGCCCTTGCTGACGGCAAGCGCCTTCACGTCGCCGCTCTTGAGCGCCTCGAAAGCGTCGGCAATTCCTGGATAAGCCACGGCCTCAACCTTTGTGTTGAGAGCCTCGTTGACCTTGCCGAGCGCGTAGTTGGCATAGAGCTTTTCCTCGCCGAGTCCGGGCAGCGCGGCAAATTTATAGCCTGCCATGTCAGAGAGGCTTTTTGCCGCGTCATCGGGCAGAACATAGATCCCAACGACAGAGCGCGGGGATTCTTCGGGCGTCGCGATCATAGCCCGTTTTGTTTGCTCGACCTTGTTCAGGACTGTGGCGCCGAAAAGAAATGCGGCTGCGAGGACCAAGGATAAAACGATACCTATGATCCGGCGGACCCGGCGCGCGGGGCTGCGTTTCCTGCGCATGCCGAAGAAGAGAAGGACGCCCGCGATGTATACGAACAGAACTGCAACGGCAATAACGAGCAGCAGGTAATCCGTGGTCAGGACGTCGAGTCTCATCAGGAAGAAAAAGAAAGCCGCCACAGCAAGAAGAAGAACGGCAAAGACGGCGATCGCGATCGGTCTCCATTTTGATCTTTTCAGCATATTTTGAAATATAGACTGAATCGTCTGATTTATACCAAATAATATTATCATAGAAAGAAACTCATTTCAACACTTTGTTTTTGACTTGATTTTTCAAATGGATAACGGCTTGCAATCGCAGTTTTTTTCCCATATAATCAAAACAGAAAAGACGGGTGCGAAAGGTTATGACCGATGAAAAAAACAGCTTTGGAACAAAAGTTCATGGAAAGATACTCCTTATACAGCTCCGAATTGACGGCGCTGTATCTGGAGCTATACCATCTGCACACATCTCTTGACGGTTTTCGCGAAATGCTCTACCGCGCCTGGACGGAGCGCCCGGAAGAACTGCGTGCGATCGACCGGGAACGCCTCGCCGATCCCGATTGGTACAAAAAACGCGGGATGCTCGGTATGCAGATGTACGTCTCCTCCTTTGCCGGAA
>CACZAW010000273.1 GCA_902779225.1 uncultured Ruminococcus sp.
CGGACTAAACGTTAATATCCAAAACAGCCGTCAAGCACATGCTTGACGGCTGTTTTAGAATCGTCTTGGTTGTAACAATCAGAATAATCATATTCTAAAAAAGTAGTGTGTCATGAATAATTTACCTTAAACAATGCTGTTTTTATCATTAGTACAGAACTGTGCCTTGCCAGTCGGATGATCGAGGAATTTTTCGCCCTCGGCGAAGAATAATCAGAGGTCAAGATATCCCTTTTTTGTATGCAGAATACCGCATGGACAGGCTGATCGGCTTATCCATGCGGTTTTGTCATTTTGCTATTCAACTTGGCAATTCTTCATGGCTGACGTCGATCGGCTCCATTATCAAATAATCGGGCGCGGGGATACAGCCGTCATCAGACTGTATATCAGCATTTGCCGAGATGATCTTATCTTCCTCCTTGGCGAGGACGATGCCGATATCCGCGACGACGAGCTTCTTCATATATCGGGCGGCGTTCGCCGACACCAGACCGCGCTTAACATAGCCGATCGTGACCGTGATATCCGACTGCACGGCAGTTTCCGCTTCTCCCGTATCGCCGTTCATCCCGCTGTTGATATCCACGCTGACGACCTCGGCGCCGCTGTTGTTGATCTCCTGCACCGCGCACAGCCACGGCTCGCGCAAGGTGCCCTGAAAGCCGGTTCCGAGCAGGCAGTCGACGATGATGTCGGCGTCGGCAAACGCTCCGATCGCATATATTTCGCAAGGTACGCCGAGCGATTCAGCCTGCTTTGCATAGTATCCGCTGTCATCGGTCAGCTTCTCGCTGAGCTTGACGATACGGCAGTTATAGCTGTTGCGCTTCAGGATACACGCCAGCGCGTAACCGTCGCCGCCGTTGTTGCCGCCTCCGACCGCGATAACGATCTCGCCGTGCCAGTTCACCGCGCGAAATACGCCCATCGCGGCACGGTACATCAGCGTGCGCCCCGATACGTATTTCTCAATGGTCATACGGTCGCTCTCGCGCATATTCTCGACCGAAATACAATCCAAAGTTTTCATCGTTTTTCCCTCTTTATCTTGCTGAACATCCGAACAGCCGCGTGATAATAAACTTCCCCGGCGTTTGTCATCGCTTCCTCAACGCTCGTGTTTTCATCGACAAGCGAATACAGCGAGGTAATGCCGCAGTCACAGAGCAGCTCCGCGCCGTCGCCGAGTGAACCGCACAAGCCGTAGACGGGGATCCCTCTCGCCTTCGCTCGGAGAGCAACGCCCTGCATCACCTTTCCGCAGACGGACTGCGAATCCGCTCTGCCCTCCCCCGTCACGACCAGATCCGCGCCGATGAGCAGATCATCAAAGCCGTTCAGGTCGAGTACCGTCTCGATGCCCGATTGCATCTTTGCGTGCAGAAAGACTTTCAGCGCCGCGCCTAAGCCTCCTGCCGCGCCCGCGCCTTCGACCGTATCGCAGTCGATATCGAACTGCCTGCGTATCACATCGCGGTAGTTCTGCATACCGTTTTCGAGCAGTTTCATCGTTTCGGGAGTTGCTCCTTTTTGTCCGGCAAAGGTGTAGGTCGCGCCGTTCTCGCCGCAAAGCGGATTCTTCACATCGCAGAGAACGGTGACGGATACGTCCGATAATCGGCTGTCCAAATGCACAAGGTCGATGGTTGAAACCTCGGCTAAATCCTTTCCGCAACCGTTCAATTCGTTACCGTCCTTATCGAGAAATCTCGCGCTGAGAGCACGCAGACAACCCATACCGCCGTCGTTGGTCGCCGAACCGCCGATCGCGATATACAGCTCCCGACAGCCGCGGTCGAGCGCGTCGAGGATCAGTTCTCCTGTACCGTAGGTGGTCGTATTCAGAGGATCGCGCAGCGCTTCGGGGACAAGCGTCAAGCCCGACGCCGTCGCCATCTCGATAATCGCTCTGTCACCTGCAAAACCGCAGCTCGCCTGTATGCGGTTCATCAAGGGATCGTGGACGGTTGCAGTGGCTCTTTCGCCTTTCAGCGCGTCGATCAATGCGTCAACTGTCCCCTCTCCGCCGTCCGCTATCGGCACGCCGATACA
>CACZAW010000274.1 GCA_902779225.1 uncultured Ruminococcus sp.
GGCTCATCCGCTACGATGATCGGTGCATCCTTCGCGAGCGCTCTCGCGATGGCAACTCTCTGTTTCTGTCCTCCGGAAAGCTTGGAAACTTTGGTATTTCTGTACTGGCTGAGGCCGACAAGATCGATGAGCTCGACTATCCTGTCTCTGCATTCGGACCTCTTTTTACCGGAAAGCAGCATTACGACTTCGATATTCTGATAAACCGTATAACTGTTGATCAGATTGAAGTCCTGGAAGATGTTTCCGATATATGTCTTGCGGTATCTTTCATAGTCTTCCGTTCCGTACGCAGTAGTATCTTCACCGCATACGAACATCTCACCTTCTTCATAGGTGTCAAGACCGGATATTACGTTGAGAAGAGTCGATTTACCGCTGCCGCTCTCACCGGTGATCGCGACAAACTCTCCGATATCAAGCGCGAGATCGACACGGGCAAAACCCATGCTGACCGAATCTTCCGTTGCGTAATACTTCGATACCTTCTTTAACTCGATGGTATGTGCCAATTTCTATCCTCCTGTATCAGAATGTACGCGGCACAGGGCCGCATACGCATACATAGAACATTATAACACTATATAGCGTCAATATATACTAAAAAATACTAAATATTGTAACGTGTCGCCTGATAGCTCTCACTTTATCATACAAAAAGAGCCGCATTGCTGCGGCTCTTTGTTATAACATATATGAGTTGATGTGTCAAAAAGAAACGTCCGGGTGTCACATCAGATCTTGTCGTTGCTTCCGAGAACATGGACCATCTTGTGTGCGACCATGTCCTTGACAGCCTGTCTTGCAGGCTTGAGGTACTGACGCGGGTCGAAGTGGCTTGGGTTCTCTGCAAGATGCTTGCGGACATGAGCTGTCATTGCAAGACGGATGTCGGAGTCGATGTTGATCTTGCAAACGGAGAGCGTTGCAGCCTTACGGAGCTGCTCTTCCGGAATACCGATAGCATCCGGCATATTTCCGCCGTACTCGTTGACCATAGCGACGAATTCCTGTGGAACAGATGATGAACCGTGGAGAACGATCGGGAATCCAGGCAGTCTCTTCGAGACTTCTTCAAGTACATCGAATCTCAGTGGAGGAGGAACGAGGATACCTTTCTCGTTTCTTGTGCACTGTTCAGGACGGAACTTGTAAGCGCCGTGGGATGTGCCGATAGCAATAGCGAGTGAGTCGCAGCCTGTTCTTGTAACGAACTCTTCTACTTCCTCAGGACGTGTATAGCTTGCCTGCCCTGCCTCTACTACTACTTCATCCTCAACTCCTTCGAGTGTTCCGAGCTCAGCCTCAACTACTACGCCGTGTGCGTGAGCATATTCAACTACCTGACGTGTGATCGCGATATTCTCTTCGAATGGCTTGGAGGACATATCGATCATTACCGATGTGAATCCGCCGTCGATGCAGCTCTTGCAGAGCTCGAAAGAGTCACCGTGGTCAAGGTGAAGAGCGATAGGGATCTCAGGATTCTCGAGAACTGCTGCCTCTACCATCTTCATCAGGTAATTGTGGTTAGCGTAAGCGCGCGCGCCCTTGGATACCTGCAGGATGACCGGGCTTCTCAGCTCGCCTGCTGCTTCTGTGATACCCTGAACGATCTCCATGTTGTTAACATTGAAAGCACCGACTGCATAACCGCCGTCATATGCCTTCTTGAACATTTCGGTTGTGGTAACTAATGACATAACAATTCATCCTTTCTGTATAGTTTATTATATGATCCGACATCGTCGGAAGATCACCGATTCAGATTATAGCATTAAGAGCCCGTGCTTACAAGCGATTTCATATCCTCACATAATTTCAGGCTGATCTCAAGAGGCTTTGATCCCGAGGTCAGACCTCCCATTTCACCGGGTGATGATCTGTATATAAAACACGGTTTCTTCGTCGTAACAAGTCTTACCTTGCCTTTGTAAGCCGCAACAAACGGTGCGATCTTTGACGGGTCATAATCGGCATTCGGCAGCACTCTGAACTCTATCGTATTATCTTTCTGGGCGATCTCGGTCACAAA
>CACZAW010000275.1 GCA_902779225.1 uncultured Ruminococcus sp.
GAGTCGCGGCGGAGCGATACGAGAGTAGTCCGTTCAGGACTGCTCTCAATAAGCGCAGCCCGCGACGACGATGTGGCAATCTCAACCGATTAAAAAGGGGATGATACCCCGCCCGAGCTAAGCGAGTAACCACAACTCTTCACCATTTTTAAAGGAGGAATACGATGGGTAAAATCAATATCCTAGACAAGCACGTTGCCGAGCTGATCGCAGCGGGCGAGGTCGTCGAACGCCCTTCCTCCGTGATCAAAGAGCTGGTCGAGAATTCGATCGACGCCGGCGCGACGGCTATTACTGTGGAAATCAAAAACGGCGGCGTCACCTTTATGCGCGTGGCCGATAACGGCTGCGGTATTCTCAGAGAGGATATCCGTCCCGCGTTTATCCGCCATGCGACCTCCAAGGTGCGCGTAGAGGACGACCTCGATGCGATCGCGACGCTCGGCTTTCGCGGCGAGGCATTAGCGTCCGTCGCCTCGGTATCCCACCTAGAGCTGATCACCAAAGCGCGGGAAGAAGAGGTCGGCACCCGCTATCTGATCGAAGGGGGAGAGGAGATCTCCCTGACCGACGCGGGCTGTCCCGACGGTACCACCTTTATCATCCGCGACCTTTTCTACAATGTTCCCGCCCGCATGAAATTTCTGAAAACCGATATGGCGGAGGGCAACGCCGTATCCAATGTGATCGATAAGATCGCGCTTTCTCATCCCGAGATCGCGCTTACCTATATCCGCGACCAAAAGCAGGTTCTGCACACCTCCGGCGACGGAAAGCTGCTCTCTGCTGTCTACGCCGTCTACGGCAGACAGTTTGCGTCCACGCTGATCCCCGTCGATTATACGCTCGGCGGCATCCGCGTATCAGGCTATGTCAGCCGTCCCGAGAACGCCCGCCCCAACCGCAATATGCAGAACTTTTTCATCAACAACCGCTATGTGATCTCCAAGACCGCGATGGCGGCGATATCCGAAGCCTGCAAGGGTTCGGTGATGGTCGGCAAATTCCCGTCATGCGTCCTCAATATCGAGCTGTCCTACAACGCGGTCGACGTCAACGTCCATCCGACCAAGCTCGAGGTGCGCTTTGTCAACGAACGCCCTGTATTCGACGCCGTTTATCACGCGGTAAAGACCGCTCTGCAAAACGGCGAGCAGCGGATTGAAGCCTCGTTCCAAAAGCCGCAGGTACGCGTCAATCCCTTTGAGCTGGCGCAGAAGGTATTCCGCGAGCGCGACGAAGCGTCCGCTCCCGCGCCTAAGCCGCCGGTAGTCAAAAAGCCGTTAAAAGATGATTCAGACGAGCTGTTAAGGCTCCTCGACGAGCCGGTTGCCGCGCAGCCTGAGCCCGATCCGCAGCGGTTGATCGTCAAGGATTCCGCCGTGCCGTTCGACGAGCAGTACCGTGCGCATTTTGAAGCGCGCCGGGAGACTGCGGAACAACCGACCGAAGCGCCGCAGATCGACACACCTCCCGCTGTCACCGATGTTGCAGAGCCTTCTTCGGAACAGCCCGCCGAGCCTCAGCCGCTGATCGAAACCGACGACAACTGCTGGCGCTATATCGGCGAAGCGTTCAAAACCTACGTCATCATCGAAAAGAATCCGCGCGAGCTGCTCCTGATCGACAAGCACGCCGCGCATGAACGCATCATTTATGAAAAGCTGAAGAGGGAAAAGGGGAGCGGCTACTCTCAGCTGCTGTTGACCCCTCTCACGATCACCCTTAACAAAATTGATTATAACGCTGTCGTTGCCGAACCCGAGGTCTTTCGCGAAGCAGGTTTTGACATCGACGATTTCGGCAGCGGTACGATCATCGTCCGCTCGGCGCCCCAGTACCTTCCGTCCGAGGATATCGAGTCCTCGGTGATCGAGATGGCGGGCTACCTGAGCGAGAATAAAAAAGAGATCCGATCCGAAAAGATGGACTGGATCTATCACAACGTTTCCTGCCGTGCGGCGATCAAAGGCGGCAACACCAGCACCGATGAAGAGCTGATCGCCCTCGCGAAGCAGG
>CACZAW010000276.1 GCA_902779225.1 uncultured Ruminococcus sp.
CCCACCGAGCTGACCGCTACCCTGAGCTCAGCGATGGAAATGGGATTTCGAAAGGTCTGGGCGGTATTTCAGCCCCATACCTTCTCGCGCACAGCTCTGCTGCTGGACGATTTTGCAAAGGCGCTGAGCATCCCGGACGTCGCGATCATCTCCGAGATCCTCGCCGTGCGCGAGACCAACACCTACAACATCTACAACACCGATCTCGGCGCAAAGGTCCCCGGCAGCTTATGCATCGATACCTTCGACGATATCACCAAGTATATCGAGGAGCACGCCGAAGAAGGCGATCTTGTCCTCACCCTCGGCGGAGGCAACGTCTATATGTGCGCAAACCAGATCCTAAAAGCGCTCAGTACAGAAGAATAACCAATATCACATCACAAATAACAGGCGGTCAGATCAACTGACCGCCTGTTTTGATTAAGGAGATATTCAGAAAAGCAGTATTATGCTGATTAATTATCGAACAATCTCGGGGATCTTTTCCTCGAGCTTGAGGGTCAGCGTTGCCGTATTGCCCTGACGTTCAATTTCAAACGATACCTCATCGCCGACCGATTTCTCGGAGATGACCTCCTTGACGTCGGAGGAATCATCGATATCCTTACCGTCGATGGCGACGATGCGGTCGCCGGCTCTGAAGCCCGCCTTTTCTGCATTAGAACCGCTGTCGACAGATGAGACATAACAGCCGGGATTGCCGCTGCGGAAATAATAGTAGGCATAGAGCGCGTTGCTGACGTCGACAAAGGTCATGCCGGTATCGGCTTTACCTCTGACATAGCCGTAATCCTCGAGATCCCCGAGGATTGTCTTAGCGGCATTGATAGGAATAACAAATCCGATGTTATCGACCTCACCGGAGGCGTTCTTGGCGACAACGATGCCGACAAGCTGTCCCTGTCCGTTGAACATACCGCCGCCGGAGTTGCCTGCGTTGATGGCAGCGTCGGTCTGCATGAGGTTCATCGTCTTATTGTCGATCACGATGGAACGGTCGAGTGCGGAGATAATACCCTCGGTAACAGAACCGCCGAGTGTACCAAGCGGGTTGCCGATGATAACGCTCTTATCGCCGACATTCAAGGTATCGGAGTCGCCGATGGTCGCGACTGACAGCTTTGTATCGCCGGGCTCAATCTTGACAAGCGCGATATCCAGCTCCTCGTCGGTACCGATCACCTTGCCCTCAAAGCTCTCGCCGGTGCGCAGGGTGACGGTGACGTTCTCGGAATCCTCGATAACGTGGTTGTTGGTGATGATGGTGCCGTTTTCGTTGATGATAACGCCGGAGCCTGCGCCCTGAACGACATACTGGCCGTAGAAATCAGACGTCTGGACGATCTCGGTCGTGATCTCAACGACAGAAGGAGCAGCGATCTCGGTGATCTCAGCGGTCGTCAGATCAGGACCGTCGGATGTAACAGAAGCCGTTTTTGTATAACCGCTGTCAGCAGACGTACCGGTAGAGGCGTTATTGGCTGTCGTTTCGGTGACAGAAGCGTTTTGACCGAAAAGATTCAGCTTAGAGGCAAGGATGCTGCCGCCGAAGCCTGCCGCACCTGAGAACAGGATGCAGACGATCAGCAGCGCCGCGACTGCGCCCTTCCCCATGCCGGACTTTTTCTGCTTAGGTTCCTTGCGCACAGGAGCGGGCTTATGCTCGGGCTCCTCGTGCCTCGTGAAAGAGCGGTAGTAATATCCGTCTGCTGCGGGTGCGCTCTGCTGAGCCTGAGGAGCCTGAGGAGTCGGTTCCGCTTCGGGGAAAGAATCCTCAAAGGGATCATAGGTGCGCGCTCTCGGCGTCACATCACTCGGGCGGTACATCTCAGCATAAGAATCCGAATAGATCGTATCCTGCTGAGGCGTCTCGATCGGCTGTACCGGCGTCTGAGGCGCTGTATAAGGATTGGTGTTCAGCGTATCTTCGGCCGCTCGGTTACCCTGAGGCTCGGGAGTCGTTTCATTAAGTTTATCAAAAAAATCATCATACATGGCAG
>CACZAW010000277.1 GCA_902779225.1 uncultured Ruminococcus sp.
AAAACTCTTTTGAGATGTTCTCTAAAAAACAAAATAGTTATGATATAAATTGCGCTTTCCCTCTTGACAAATGTCACTACATAACAAGGAGAGCGTAGATGATGCGTATGTCGCTCGCAGGGCGCTCCTAAGACGAGGAAGTCGTAAAGCGAATAAAAGCAACATACACCACCGGCACCAAAATAATCAACAAGGGTACCCCTGTTGCACTTATTCTAAGATAGTGACGGTGGTGGGACTCGAAGGCGACTGTGCCGTCGTCGTCACTCGCGCTACTCGGTAGGCGTATCCGGTCGGTACGCCTTGTCCTCGTGTAGCGGTTCCTCCTCTCCCCAAAAAACAGAGCTTTTTTGGGGACCCCGTATGCGCGAAGTCGTTCCGAGCGAAGGTAAAAATGATCCGGGGGATCATTTTTAGGAGAGCGTAGATGATACTTATGTCGCTCGCTGAGCGCTCCTAAGATGGGGCAGTCGTGAAGCGAATGAAGCAAACATACACCACCGGCACCAATATAAAGAAGGAGTACCATTTGGTGCTCCTTCTTTGTACATAACAATCCTATATGACGGTGGTGGGACTCGAAGGCAGGATCGAAAGTAACGCAATCCATAAATGTAAACATAATCTTAATTCAAATTGCCGCGATTGACATTGAAATCCGATTGTCGTATAATATACACAAACATAAAACAAGGAGGCGTAATGATGTCAGAATTAAAAGATGCTTGGAAACAGACCGGTAAATCTTTTGTCTTAGCGCTGAACGATTTAGGCATATCCCTGTCACAATCCGCTAAACTCGGTATCGACAAGGCTGTCGAGTGGGCGCGCAAGGATAATCCGCACTACGAGGCTGCTCAGGGCACAGAGGTTCCCACTCCCGAAGAAGAACCCGCTGCCGAAGCGTCCGAAGAAGCATCCGCAGAACCGCAAGAACCCGCACAGGACAATACAACCACCGAATAATCAAGCTGAAACAACGCAGCCGCTTCACAAAGAAGCGGCTGTTTTTCTGTATACTTTATTTTATTATTTTACCGTCGGCGTCATAGGCGATCCATTTTCCGTTTTCCAGCTTTTCACGCTTGGACAGCTTCTCATCGGTTCCGTAATACAGACGCTCGATCTCTTCGCCGTCAGCGTTATAACGATGCACCTCCGCCTCGCCGTGCGGCAGCTCATAGGCTTTTTCAATCAGGTTGCCGTTATCGTCATAGGAATACACATAGCGGTTTTCTGCGAAACCGTTCGCTTGATACTTCGTCTCGGATATCAGGCGGTAATGATCATCGTAGTCATACAGAACGTAATACAAGTAATTCTGATCAGCGTCATATACGTCCCAGCGCGAAATATCACCGTGCGCGTTTTGATAGCGCCGCTCATATCCTGTCACGTTACCGTCGTCATCCTTGATCTCGGTCATAACGCCGCTTTCCGTCGACTTGGTATCGCCACCCTGCCCGCAGGAACAAAGCGCAGCGCACGCCAATACGACGATACAGCACAGGCAAATCAGGATTTTTCTCATTTAATCTTGGAATGCAGCTTAACGGTACTGCCGCGCTTATCGACCGTGACCTCGCCGACTATGTCGGTACCGTAGATACGGTCGCCCGCGTCTCCCAGACCGGGGACGATGTAGCAATTCTCGTTGAGGCGCTCATCCTTAGCAGCGCAGAAAAGCTCTACGTCCGGATGGGCTTTCGAGAGGACTTCGATGCCCTCGGGAGCCGCGATAATGCAGAGGAATTTGATGGAGCGGGGATTCGAACGCTTGATGATATCGATCGCGTCGACAGCGCTGCCGCCGGTAGCAAGCATGGGATCAAGGACAAATACATCTCTCTCTTCGATATCGCCGGGCAGCTTGTTATAATACTCGACAGGCTTGTGGGTTACCTCGTCGCGATAAAGACCGATATGACCGACCTTTGCGGAAGGCAGCCAACTTTCTTCCGGCGATCTTCTTCGCGGTCATCTCAGTCAAGGGAGTCTTGATCTTAACATCCTCCAAGGGAAGGTTGCGGGTCGCCTCATAGCACATCAGCATCGCAATCTCGGTAATCAGCTCGCGAAACTCTTTGGTACCGGTGTTTTCATCGCGGAGGATCGACAGCTTATGCTGGATCAGCGGATGATCAAATATCGTTACTTTACTCATGTCAATTCCTTCTTTCTTAATCATTTATCACAAAATTACCGTTTTCAATATCAGTAATCATCTGAACCCTTTTTTCATGTCTGCCGCCTTCAAATGAGGTGTGCAGATAAATATCGGCTAATTTGACAGCAGTCGCCTCGTCGATCACTCTGCCGCCCATACAAAGTACATTTGAGTTATTATGCCGTCTGGTCATCTCTGCACAAAAAGCGTCGGTACACACCGCTGCGCGTACGCCCTTGACTTTGTTGGCAACCATGGATACGCCGATACCGGTACCGCAGCAGATGATGCCGAATTTCGCTTCACCGTCGGAAACTGCTTTTGCAACTTGATAAGCGTAGATCGGATAATCGACGCTCTCCGGCGAATCACAGCCGAAATCACGATAGTCGATCCCGTTCTCCTTCAAATAATCAATGACGGCATTTTTGATATTCAAGCCGCCGTGGTCACAACCAATGGCAATCATATCGCTCAATTTCCTTTCTGTTTTTCAATGCGTTCGCGTTCTGCCTGTGAAAGCCTCAAGTAAGAAGGCATCAGCGACGAAGCGGAAACCATATCTCTATTTTTCGCTTTTTCTGCGGCGATCATCGCGGTGGATGACGCCCGTTGAAAGCGGAGATTCTCAGGTGCTAGACGAATCATATTATTTTCTTCTATAGAATTATAAACCAACTGTGCGCCGTCCCCTACCAGTATGATCGATTCGCTCATCTGCGCCAGTTCATCTGACAAGGCTTCGATCCCAATCGCGCGGTCGTCAGTCAGCCTTTCGACCTGTCCGTTAGCAATCCTGAACAAAGCGTTATACACCTGATGACGACGCGCATCCATACAGGCGCAGATCACAGCATTCTCACTGATAAGATTAAGCGCCATACTGTGCAGCGAGGATACCGCAACACACGGCTTGCACTGCGCGTAAGCCATACCTTTGACAGCGCTGACGCCGATCCGGATCCCGGTAAATGATCCCGGACCGTTATTGACCGCATACAAATCGATGTCCTCGACCTTGGTATCGGTTACTTTCAAAACCGATTCGATCATGGCGGTCAGGGTCTGGCTGTGGGTCAAACCGACATTGATATAATATTCAGCGAGCACTTTGTCGTCGTACAGACACACCGAGGCAGGCGAAGCTGAGGAATCAACAGATAATATCAGCATACGCATCCAACCCCTTTATCTCAAAAATACGTTCATTTTCATCGTTACCCTTAGTGATCTCGATCCGG
>CACZAW010000278.1 GCA_902779225.1 uncultured Ruminococcus sp.
CTGTTCTCCACGCTCGTATGTACCGGCCATCCGGCAATCGGACCGACGCGGTCGTCCTTTGCGTATTCATATAAGCTCTCGGCGTCCGACTCGTTCCACGGACGCAAAATCAATCTTTCCGTAAATAACTCCATAATAGCTCCTTTTTTTTACAATCTTGAAAAAGCTTCGGCTCCCTTAGTGATCAGCCTGCGATATAACAGTGCGGACGCGGCTGTATAGATGACTGCCCAGATAATCAGATACGGCACAAGACCGATGATCTGTCCGATCAGCAAATACGGTAAGGCGAACAAGGCAACAAAGCCCCAGCCGCCGAATAACGAGATCGCCACCGCTCCACTCTGCTTGATCGGTATGATTTCTGCTTTCCAATCTATGATAGGATGCATCACTCCGATATAGCATCCGAACACAGCTGAAAACACCGTGAAGATCAGCGGCAAAACGCAGATCATGAGCTTTTCCGCGACGGAAGCCTGCAAAACGACCGCGGCGCATATGACCGCAAACAGCATGGGGATCAGCGTTAAAATCAGCTGCATAGCGGTTTTTGCTTTCAGCACGGTTTTGGCTTCAACCGGCATCGACTGCGGGATCCATATGTTTTTTCCCTCGAGAGAAACCGAAGGCGTCGCCATATCGTTCATGGCGGAAGCCAGCATCAGCGCAGCGCAGAGCAGCAGTGCGGCAAGGTTCGTTCTGTCGCCTAAAGCCGTTGTGAGCATCGTGAGGATATCCGCGCCCTTGATCAGCAGAAAAACGCCGAGGACGGGCAGGAGCAGTACGCCCAGCCCGCAGTTGAGCATATAGTTCGGACTGGTGGTGAAGCGCGCAAATTCCTTTGTCAGCAGCGCGCCGAACACCGATTTTTCTTTCACGGTTTTCTCGTGATATTTTACCTTGCCGACGCTCGCTGTCGAGGTCGCGAGCTTGAGGAATCCGCGCGACAAAATGAATATCGTAAGCGCAAGCAGGAGAGCTGTCGCCGCGGCGAATATCGCCGTCGCAATCAAATCTCCCTCTCCGATCCTGCCGAACAAATACAAGCCGTAGGCAGAGTCCTTGACGTTTGTTCCATAAACCGAGGCGTTGGCGACAAGCTCCCTTATCCATATCTGCGCCTTGAAATAGATAAAATAGTAGCCGCCGATACACGCGAGCGCGATCAGCACGACGATAAAGCTCTTGTTTTTCAGCTTCAAGCTGATTTTGGCGACGATCCAGCCGAGCAGGCAGGAGAGTATCAGCACGATGATCGTTATGATAAGGAACAGGACGATTCCGCATATCACATTCTGTATCGCAGCGCCGACGATCACCCAGTAGACGATCAGCGTCGGAAGCATCACAACGCCCGAGTACATCGCGCCGAGCAGGTACACGTTCAGCAGTCTTGAAACAATGATAGTCCTGACCGGTATCGGCATGGATAGCAGCAGGTCGTTATCCTTCGGCAGATACAGCCCCGAATAGGTGTTGAATACGCTGCCGAACGCGCCGAGAACAACGGCGATACTGCTCATCAGCACAAAGTACAGCCACCCCATACCTGCGGCGGTCAACCCGAAGCATACGCCTAAGGCAACGGCGGTAAAGCTGCCGCCGAGGACTCCGACCATCAAAAACGCGAAGAGACTAAACAGAACGATTTGGTTAGCCTTTGACCGCGCCTTGTTCGTTTTGCGGTTGTAAAAAAAGCCTCGGAAAACCTCCGTCATCTGTTTTTTCAACAGCACCTTCAGCATTTACTCCGCCTCCAGTTCCAGAAAGACTTCCTCGAGGCTCTCGTCGCCTCTGACCTCTTCCATCGTACCTGATTTGATCAGCCTGCCCTGCTTGATAATGGCGACCTTGTCGCAGAGCTTTTCGGCGACCTCCAGCACATGGGTCGAGAAAAAAATCGCGCCGCCGACGCGGAGATCACAGCCAGCTTTTGCTTCATGCCGTGCGAATAGGAGGAGATCGGCTGCGCCAGATCCTTTGTCAGTTCAAAGACATCGGCGTATTTTCGTATCTTCTCCTGACGTTCCTCGGAGGATACGCCGAAGATATCCGCGACAAAATTCAGATATTTGATACCGCTCATAAAGTCGTACAGATCGGGATTGTCGGGAATATAGGCGAGCTGTCGTTTACATTCCACCGGATTATTCATAATCGAGCTTCCGTTGATGAAGATCTCTCCCTTGTCAAAGCCGAGTATCCCGGCGACGCTTTTAAGCGTAGTGGTCTTGCCCGCGCCGTTGTGCCCGATAAAGCCGTATATCTCGCCCGGGCGGATGTGCAGCGAAAGCTCGTCCACCGCTTTCTTTTTCCCATAGGTTTTCGTTAATCCTTCAATTCTTAACATCTCTTTTATCTCCTGATCATTTTAGAGGTTACTTTATTTCATAAGGCTTATCCCAAGAGCCGATCTCTATCAGATTTTCTTCCGGATCGGCGATATAACAGGTGCGCTGTCCCCAAGGTTCTGTCGTCGGCTCCATCACGGGTTCGGCGCCATTATCAACAGCCGCTTTGAAGGAAGCGTCGACCTCCTCAAAGGTATCGACATACAAAGCCAGCTCAAAGTGACCGTTAAGACCGTTGACATAGTTGTATTTTCGGTTCGTCATTTTTTCAAAGTCTTTTCTGCCGTA
>CACZAW010000279.1:0-1328 GCA_902779225.1 uncultured Ruminococcus sp.
GTTGATTGTCAAGGATGTTGTGATGAGTCAGCTGGATATCGATTTTAACGACATCGTGATCGTTGATGTATAAGTAAAGCGGGCGATTTCTCGCCCGCTTGATTGTTGTATATTGACTTGTCTTGATCGGTATAGAATTAAAATGTTTCCTCCGGCGCGTCGACAGAGGAGCAGTACTTGTCGTAGCTTTTTTTGTCAACGAGAACCAATGCCGATCTCGGCGGGATCGTATCATTTTTCTCAAAAGTCGCGATCGCTTCGGTGCCGGAAGAAGAGGAGTCGGCAAGGATTACCCATTTGGCCGGCAGCTCGTACTGCGACTTCATTTCGACCTGAGCCGGGTTTTCGCCGTTGTTCAGCACGATGGACATCATCTCCCATTCGCCCTCCGTATCATTTTTGATCGTCAGCGAAATGATCTGTCCGTTGTAGACGATATAGCTGTTATTAACGGTCTTTGTGGTATTGTCGCGCAGGGGAGAGAAGCGCATCCTGATTTTGATCAGTCCCTTGTAGTAGTCGACCAGATTTTTGTAGCGTATGGTGCGCGTCCAGTTGATGGAATTGACAGAGTCGGGCGATTTGTAGGAGTTGTGATCGCCGTGCTTTGAACGTGCGAATTCTTCGCCCGCCAGCATAAAGGGGATGCCCTGCGACATCAGGATCATCGCGCCGGCAAGCATATTCTGCTTGATATACAGCTCGTTGGTGGAGTCGTACTCCTCGCACCAGTTCGATTTGAGGATCTTATCCCACAGCGTCAGATTATCATGTGCAGAATCATAGGTGACGCACTGTGAGGGCACATTCGCCCAGTTGCCGAAGGTGACGGACGAAGCGCCCATCATACCCGCGATAACATTGTAGGCGCTGTGAGTCGAGCCTTGGATATAGCCCTTTGTATCATCGTCTGAGCCGCCCTTGATGCCGTGACGCATATCGTCGTTGAACATACCGATGCGGGCAGACAACTTTTTGGCGTTGGTTTTGTTGCAGCAATCCTCGCCGGAGATACCGTTCTCACCGTCGTTGGCTGTCCACGGCTCGCCGTACATCAGGATGCGCTTATCGATTTTATCCAGTTCTTCACGGATGATATTCATCGCCTCGATATCATGGCAAGCCATCAGATCAAAGCGGAAGCCGTCGATATGATACTCCTCGACCCAATATCTCAGCGAGTTGATCATAAAGTTGCGGAACATGATCTTATCGGAGGCGGTAACATTGCCGCATCCGGAAGAATTCAGGAATCTGCCGTCCTGCATACGGAAATAATAACCGGGAACCGTGATTTCAAACGGAGAGGTCGCAGTAGAGTAAACATG
>CACZAW010000279.1:1365-3157 GCA_902779225.1 uncultured Ruminococcus sp.
CTTTGAATTCGCGGATGCGTACCTCGCCGTGATAGGGATCGGTGGAATAAGAGCCGTCGGGAACGTTATAGTTGACCGGATCGTAGCCCCAGTTGTATTCAACGCCGGTGATCTCATTGACAGAACCGAAATCAAATACGGGGTTGAGCTGGACATGGGTGATGCCGAGCTCTTTGAGATAACTGACACAGGTGGGGTAAGAGGTAAAGGGGATCACCGTGTCCTTTTCGGTAAAGGCGAGGAACTTGCCGCGATGCTCCTTGCTGATACCCGAGGTGTCAGAGGAAGAAAAGTCGCGGACGTGTACTTCCCAAATAATGGCGTCATTAGGCGTTTCGGGGAAAACATGACTGTCATCCTCCCAGCCTTCGGGATTCGTGGAATAGAGATCGACAACCATCGAGCGGACAGAGTTGACGCCCACAGCCTTTGCGTAAAGATCCTGCGTTTCGTGCGTTCCTTTTTCCGTCTTGATGACGAAGGTGTAATAAAGCTTGTTCAGATCGCCTTCGATAGACGCAGACCATACGCCGGTCTTTTCATCAAAAATCATCTGCTTGATGCCGAGAACCTGCGCGCCGGTTTCATGAAAAGAGCCGGTTGTATAAAGCTTTAAAAGCACCTGCTCCGCCGACGGAGCCCACACCTTGAACGAAGTGCTGTCCGGCGTATAGGTAAAGCCGAGATCGTTTCCGTCATAGGTGTTATAGATTTCTTCTTTGTTAGAATAAAAAGCGGTTGTAGCCATATACCTTCCCTCGATACATTATATTCAAATGCTAGCCTATTCTATCATTTTTTCAGCCGGATTTCAACAATTTCGGCAAATGAAATATTTACAATGTTTTATTTCTTTGATTTCGATAAAAAAGCACATCAAAAATTGTGAATTTCGTTGAAAATTTCAAGCAAAAACTGATCTGTTATTATACTATGAAAGCAAATAATAGGAAGTGAGGCAAAAAATGACCATACTGCTTTGATTAACCCTATGGGATTGGTAGAATAATACTGATTCCGAAGCTCTGTTATGCCGTTTAGCGCAATTTTCGGTTTACAACAGAAGCCATATATGCTATAATGACCGTATCATAAACCGAAATATTCAGTAGGGGATGCTGTTATGAGTGATAATATAATGAGTTCAGAAAACAGAAATGATATTTCCCGATATAAAATGCGTGAACAGGCGTTCATCCTTTGCTTTGAAATGCTGTTTTCCGACGCGGATCCGGACGAGCTTGCCGATAATGCCGGCGACGCGCGCGACGAATTCCTCAGCGATTATGCCGTAGCGTGTGCAAAGGGCGTTAAAGAGCATCAGGAGGAGATCGACGCAATGATCTCGGATAAACTGAAATCCGGCTGGAAGATCACTAGGATCTCCAAAGTCTCGCTTGCTTTGCTGCGCCTCGCGGTATACGAGATGCTCTACCGTGACGATATACCTGTCTCCGTTTCGATCAACGAGGCGGTTGAGCTGTCCAAAAAGTATACCGTTGAGGAGGATACCTCCTTTATCAACGGCGTTCTCGGCTCGGTTGCAAAGGCGTTATGAGCGTTTATCTCGGGATCATCCTTGTGTTTTTCAAGCATCGCGCTTGTGATATCTTCTATTGTGCTGCTTTCATACATCCCGATGATATCATAGGCGAGCTCGTCAACGACGTGAACGCTGCCGCTGTTGATATCAAGGACGATGTTGTAGCCGTTTAGCTTGTATTGGTGTATCATAAATTACCTCTATACAACAGGAAAGCCGTTACCAAAAGTAACGGCGCAAAATCCTGAT
>CACZAW010000280.1 GCA_902779225.1 uncultured Ruminococcus sp.
TTGCGCTGGATCGCCGTCGCGTCAAGGATCGTGACGGTACCGTCGCCGTCCGCATCGGCAGCCGTTGCGTTATAATCCCCTACTTCGAAGTTCGCCAGCTTGCGCTGGATCACCGTTGCATCGAGGATCGTGACGAAGTCGTCGCCGTCGGCGTCCCCGCACAGCGTACCGCCGGGGAGCAGGAACGCGATCGTCGTATAGTGCTCGGTGTTACCGGAATACGCGATCGAGCTGCGACCTGTCGCGTCGGCATCCGGCAACAAAACGGCGTAGCAGGTGAGATCCGTCACAACGTCGTTTCCGTCCTTCACCTCGATAAAATACAGCCTGACGTCGGGAGTGCCGCTGCTGTCGAGATCGAGCAGGATCTCTTCGGTCTCGTCAACATAGGTTTTGACGATCCGATCATCGGTGATCAGCTTTATGTACACCTCGTCACTCAGCTCGACCGCCTCGCCGGAGCGCAGATCGATCGTCAATTTTTCCTTATCCGCCTGGATCGCTGAGACGGTCACCGCATGATCGGGCATATCAAAATGATCGATATAGACTGACCGATCGTCGCAGCCGAGGCTCACGCCGTCGACCGCGTATTCACCGGTGAAGTACTTGCCCTCATCGGGAACGGCGTTTTCATTCAGGGCGATATAAACCTCGTCGCCCTCGCCGGCGGTGGTGATGGTCTCGGTATTCCAACTGACCCAACGGAAAGTATTCACGTTGCCGTCGGTATGGATCGCGAAAAGGGGTTCAAATGAGACCGTGATATTCACATCATATTCGGGCATCTGGAACTCATAGACGCCGGGTATATCGGTGGGTTCGAACGCCACCGGGCACCAGTAATCACTAAATCGGTAATTTTCGTCGGGCGTCACGGTAACGGTGACGATATCGCCGGGAATCGCCATATCCTTATCCGCATGCGCCGAGCCGCCGATATGAGCAATGATACTGACGGAATGGGGGACCTTTTCAAATACCGCCTTGATCTCAACCGCAGCGTCAGGCATGAGAAACTGATTGTCTGTGATCGTCACGTTATTGCTGACGACCAGCCATTCCTTGAAGCGATAACCCTCAGTCGGCGTCGCGTTCAAGGAAACGAAAATACCCTCCGGCGCCGAAGTCCTGCTTGCAGTAGCTGTTCCAAAGGCGGGATCCTCGACCGTCACGGTGATGGGATAGATGATCTCCTCAAAGATCGCCCGTATCTCGACCGGCTCGTAGGGCATGACAAATTGATCGTCCTCTATCGTGACGCCGCCGGATATCACGACCCAATCTTTCAGCCGGTACCGTTGATTCGGCGCAGCGGTCAGCGTTACGACCGTGCCTGCCTCTGCGGATTCGGCGCTCGCAGAAGCCGTACCCATGTTGTTGTAATTGACTGACACCGTCACAGGGTTAACCTTGGTTACGAAATACGCTTCTCCGGCATCGTTGAGGAAGATCGCTTTTCCTGCATTGTCGCTTATGAGATTCGCAAGTGTCCCCCTGCCGTTCAGACCGGAGGTAAACACCCCGTCGGTCTCTTTCATAACGCCGATGCGCGCGGTATCCGCCAGCTCGCCGGTGATGCTCAGGTTTTTCGCACTCACCAAAAAAACGTTGCTCTGTTGATTATTGACGAGATTATCCTTGACGATGGGATCGCCGGATAACTCGATTGTGGAGCCGTATTGTCGGTAACAGATCCTCCCTCCATGGTAAAGGATGCGAACTCCGCAAGATAAACGCCTCCTCCGGCAGTGTCGGCGGCATTCTCGCTGATCTCGCCGCCGCTGAACGTCATAGTGCAGCTTTTGGAGACGCAAACTCCGCCGCCGGTGGCTGCGGTATTTTCGGCGACCGATCCGCCGGTTATCGTCACATGACTGGCGTCAGCCAAATAGATTCCGCCGCCTCTACTGGAAGCGCTGTTGGCGCCGACAGTTCCTCCGGACATCGTCATCGTGCTGTTCGTAAGATAAATGCCGCCTCCGTAAAGGGTCGAGGAATTGTCGCGTACGGAACCGCCCTTCATGATAAGGGTCCCGTTTTTGACATAGATACCACCGCCTTTTCCCGAAGAGTTCCCGCTGATCTCACCGCCTTCGATCGTCAATGATCCACTTTCGACGTTAATACCGGAACTCGTACCGCCGGTGACCTTTCCGCCGCCCTTGGTATCCCTGAGCGTCAGATCACCGTAAGCGCCGAGGACTGTATCACCGTTTCTGGACAGGGTGCAGCCGTTCAGATCCAGTACGCCGGTTTTTCCACTGAAGACGGACGCCAAACCTTCGACTTGGATATCGTTCTTCAAAAAGACGGGTACGCCGCTGCCGTCATTGAGCGCAGTTTTCAACTCCGTCAGATCGCTGACAAATCTTCCATAGGCAAATACAGCCTTGACCTCCACATCTTTGGTCAGCATCACAAAGCTATTGTTCTCGATTGTCACCCCGCCGGAAACAATCTGCCATCCCTGCAGGATATACCCTGCATCCGGGGTTGCTGTCAGGTTAACGGCAGTGCCCTCCTGCGCCTGTTCGACGTCAGCCGAGGCGGTTCCGTGACCGTTTGTTGTCACCGTGACATTGTGCGACGGGATCGCTTCGATCTGCGGGTAAATGGAGACGTCGCAGTCAGGCATAATGAAGCTATTGTCCTTGATAACAAGATCTGCCGGACTCTGATTCCAGCTTATGAGACGATAGCCGGGTTCGATTATCAGGAACAGGGTGACCTTCTGTCCCATATACGCCACGCTTTTATCCGAAGTAAGATACCCG
>CACZAW010000281.1 GCA_902779225.1 uncultured Ruminococcus sp.
AATAATTGGATAGATTGCTTAATTTGCAATTAACCTATTGACAAAGTAGGTAAGTAGGGTTTATAATGCGCTTGCACTCATTCGAAAGGAGATAACGACTATGACAGCATCAAAAAACACCTGTATGATGATGTGTATGTGCGGCAGCTGCGGTCGTGCTTTGGTTCGTTATGCTCTCAAATCATGCTGATTCTTTTGGTCATCTGTAGGGGAGCGTAATGCTCCCCTTACTTTTTTTGCCCAAACGGATAACGGGCTCAGGAAAGAAGGGTTGTTGTGAACTGGGATGTGATCGTCAGCTATCTACCTTTATATAAGGACGGTCTGTTGATAACCTTATATACTGGCTGGTTCGGCATCTTGATCTCGATCGTTCTGGGGCTGGTGACGGCTTTGATCGTTCACTTCAAGGTTCCGGTACTGAAAACGATCGCTAAAATCTATATCGAGATTCTGCGGAACACGCCCCTGCTGATCCAGCTATTTTTCATCTACTACGGCATCCCGAAGCTTTTCGGGATCGTGACAGACGAGCTGACCTGCGGCATCGTCGGCTTGGGACTGTTGGGCGGCGCCTATATGGCCGAGACCTTCCGTTCCGGCATCGAGGCGGTCGACCACATCATTCTGCCGCAGGCGGTGACCTACTCCGTGCCCGCCTTCGTCGCGAATTTGATCTTCCTGCTGAAAGAGACGAGCGTCTTTTCCTGTATCTCCATCTTGGAGCTGATGTTCACGGCAAAGGACAGGATCGCCGTGAGCAGTACGACGGTCGAGAGTCTGTTTCTGGTCGTCGTCTTTTATCTGATCGTGCTCCTGCCGGTGTCGATCATCGGCTCTGTTGTCGAAAGGAGGCTGAGATATGCAAGCTTTGGTAACTGATCTCGGCTTCGACGTATTATTCAAGGGCACGAATTTCACGCGATTGCTCGGCGGCATGTGGGTCACGCTGAAAATCAGCCTGATCTCCGTCGCATTATCCATCGTTCTGGGAATTTTGGCTCGGCACGGCTGATCGGGCTGAAATTTGAACCTGAATTCGCCGCAGTCATCGTATTCACCTTCTGGGGCACCGCCGAGATGGGCGACCTCGTCCGCGGCGCCTTACAGAGCATTCCGAAACACCAATATGAGAGCGCCTACTCGCTGGGGCTGAATCGCAGCCAGACCTATTTCAGCATCGTCATTCCCCAGACCATCCGCCGCCTGCTGCCGCTGTCCATCAACCTTGTGACGAGGATGATCAAGACCACGCCGCTGATCGTCATGATCGAGGTGGTCGAAGCGACGAAGGTCGCGCGTCAGATCATTGACGCGAATCGCGTAGCGTCCCCTAACGCCGCGTTCGGATTGTTTTTCGTCATATTTGTCCTGTACTTTGCGGTGTGCTGGCCGATCAGCCTGCTCGCTTCGCATCTGGAAAAGAAATGGAGTAACTGATCATGGCAGATACGGTTTTGACCATTAACAATATAAATAAGTCCTACGGCGATAACCTGATTCTCAACGGACTGAGCCTTGACGTCCATAAGGGCGAGGTCATTGTCATCATCGGTCCCTCCGGCTGCGGCAAGTCGACCCTGCTCAGATGTATCAATGCGCTCGAGCCGATCCAAGGCGGCGAGATTCGTCTTGACGGCGAACTGATCGACGGCAACAGCCGCAATATCGCTCAGATCCGTCAGAAGATTGGTATGGTATTCCAGAACTATGAGCTGTTTCCTCATAAGACCGTTTTGCAGAATATCATACTTGCGCCAATGAAGGTGCAGAAGCGCAGCAAAGACGAGGTCACTGAGGAAGCCGAACAGCTTCTGGAGCGCGTCGGATTGCTTGATAAAAAGGATAGTTATCCGCGTCAGCTCTCCGGAGGTCAGAAGCAGCGTGTCGCGATCGTCCGAGCGCTGTGTATGCATCCTGAGATTATGCTGTTTGACGAGGTAACGGCAGCGCTCGATCCTGAGATGGTGCGCGAGGTGCTCGACACCATGTTGGAGCTTGCAAAAAACGGCAGCACGATGCTGATCGTGACCCATGAGATGAACTTCGCACGCGCAATCGCCGACCGTGTGATCTTCCTCGACGGAGGGGAGATTGTCGAGGAAGCTGATCCCGAAGACTTTTTCACCTATCCGAAAACGGAACGGGCGCAAAAATTCCTGGACACCTTCGAGTACGAATCCGTGAAGCACCACGATAATGAATATTGAATAATTGACGGAGGGCTCCGCCATCATCCGATTTTATAATGAACGAGCAGACGAGAGTCTGTGAGAAACCGAAATAATTCATTCTTAAGTTTTCAGTATTCAGTTTTAAGTAACTTCCCGCCTATACCGTACACAATGTACGATATAAATATATGGCTTACGCCGGAAAGAAGAATGTATATGAAGAACACAAAACTATTTAAGCTGTTAGCAGTCGTTATAGCCGTCATCATA
>CACZAW010000282.1 GCA_902779225.1 uncultured Ruminococcus sp.
AATAGGTGCGGTGGTAGAGAATATTGTCCTCGACAAACAGCTCGTCATTCTGCACCAGCACCGAGTCGGTATGCTCCGCTAGATACGAGTGTTCAAAGTATGCCGCGTTGAACCTACCCGGCGTGAGGATCGCTCTGATGCCGCCGCAGTTCGCGTATTCCATAGTTTCTTTCAGCAGCTGTGCATAGCCGCGATTGTCGACAACGGCATTTTCCTCGAACGCCTGCGGCGCCGCGATCCGCGTCAGTTCTCTTGCAATCAGCGGATAGGAAGCGCCCGACGGGATCCGCAGGTTATCCTCCAAAATATACCATTCGCCGTCCTTTGCCTGTACCAGATCGATGCCGGAAATATGACTGTAAATCTTATTTTTAGGCGTCACGCCCTCGCACTGTGCGAGGTAGCCCTTTGAGATGTATATGAAATCCTCCGGAACGATCCCGTCCCTGACGATCTTCTTGTCGTGGTAGATATCGTAGAGAAAAGCATTCAGAGCGTCTACGCGCTGGATCAATCCCTTTTCGATCTGCGCCATGGCGGCGGTGACCCCGTATCGCCTGAGAAGATCATTGATCTCACCGGCGTTTCCTACTGCCTTTGTAAACTGCTCCTGATGCAGCGCCGTCATAGTATCACTCCGTTCCTTTAAACGAAAACGGCGCCTCTCCGTTGTTGGAGAAGCGCCGTTGCTTTCTGCGTTTTTACACTTGGTTTTTACCGCATTGTCAAAAGTTTGTCAAGAATTTTCCCACATTTCATCGACAAAATGCTATCTTTTTTCAATAGGGATATACTTTTTCTCGCGAGAGACCGACTTGTATGCGGGACGGATAATACGCTTGCCGCTGTTGATTTCTTCAAAGCGATGTGCGCACCAGCCCGCCATTCGTGACACCGCAAACAGCGGTGTGAACAATTCTTCGGGGATACCGAGCATCCTGTAAACCAGTCCGCTGTACATATCAATGTTAGCACACATCACCTTGCTGGAATGTTTGACCTCTTCAAAGACGATCGGCGTCAGGCGTTCGATTGATTCCAGAAGTCGGAACTCCCTTTCGTACTCTGTACCCTCTGCCATCGCTCCCGCGTATTTTTTGAGGATCACCGCACGCGGATCGGACAGAGTGTAAACAGCGTGACCCATCCCGTAGATCAGTCCGCTGCCGTCTCCCGCCTCTTTTTTCAGGATCTTCCTTAGATAATCGGATACCTCTGCGTTATCTTCCCAATCTGAAACATTCTCCTTGATATACGCGTGCATTTCGGCGACCTTGTGATTAGCCCCGCCGTGCCGCGCACCTTTGAGCGACCCAATGGCGGCAGCATATGCCGAATAAGGATCGGTGCTCGACGAGGTCAGCACCCTGCACGCAAATGTCGAGTTATTGCCGCCACCATGCTCGGCATGGAGCATCAGCATCAGGTCGAGCAGCTTTGCCTCATCGTGCGTAAAGGTTCTGTCAGGTCGCAGGGTCGAGAGGATATTCTCCGCGGTTGACTGACCCTTGATCAACTGGTGCATGATCATCGATTCCTCTGTAAAAAATCTTTTTTTCGCCTCATAGGCACAAATCATGATAACGGGCATTTTTGCGATCAGTGAGACGGCGGTGTCGATCTCGTGCTCGGGTGTTTTTGCCTCAGGATCGCTGTCATAGGAATACAGCGCAAGCGTTGACCGCGCCATTTTGTTCATGATGTCCCGGGAGGGCGCTTTCAGAATCATATCTTCAAAGAATGTCCCCGGCAGTGCACGGTTGTCTGATAAGAGAACGGTGAAATCCTCCAGTTCTCGTTGATCGGGCAATCTGCCGGTCATCAGCAGAAAGACGACCTCTTCATAACCAAACCGATCCTCCGCTACTGCTCTGCCGATCAGATCGTTGATGTTATAGCCTCTGAAGATCAGCTTGCCCTCGGCGGGCTCCTTTTCGCCGTCGTCCACCACATAACCGTGTACATTACAGATATTCGTGACGCCTGCCATCACGCCGGTACCGTCAGAATTACGCAGTCCGCGCTTGACATGGTACTTCGAGTAATATTCCGGTGAAATGCGATTGTTTTCAGTAAAGGCAGT
>CACZAW010000283.1 GCA_902779225.1 uncultured Ruminococcus sp.
CGCGACTCAGAAAATGGTGGTTGATACTACCGCTACGCGCTATGATGTACGCTCCTATGACGATATGTACGACTACGCGTCCGACTGGATGCTGAGCCGCGCCGCGTGGCTGAGCGAGCAGTTCGCACCGGATTACGTTCCCTCAGAGCCCGAGATCGTGCCCACTGAGCCCGAGACTGAGCCCGAGCCCGAGCCGACTCTGCCGCCCGAGGATATCATCGAGCCCGACCTTACCGGCGCTATCGCCGCGTGGGTGTTCGACTCAACGGATAAGGCAGAGGGGGATAAGCTGACCGAGTACGGCAATTCCGACGGCTACGCGGCGACCTTCGGCAGCGGCGCGATGACCCTGACCGTCAGCGGAGAGAAGGGCCGCGCGCTTGAGTGGAGCGCTCCCGAGTACGGAAAATCAGGCACGCTGACCGTTCCGATCATGGCGGCAGGCTCCAAGAATCAGTGGGGCTCTCCTTATATCAGGCTCACGGTTCCCGCAAGGGGATACAGCGATTTGAAGCTGACCGCGTATTTTGCCGCGTCAAACAAAACTCCCGCTGCATGGAAGCTGCAGTACAGCACAGACGGCGAGAGCTTTACGGATATCGACGGCGCTCAGTTCACCGTGAGCGCAGAGAACAGAAAGGTGCTGACAGCGTACTTTGACAGGACGATGCTGCCGGATATGAAGTATTACGCGGCTCAGAATGAGATCATCCTGCAGTTAGTGCCCGTAAGCATGACCACCGTTGCCGGCGGAAACGCGGCCGATTCCCCGTCAAGCGGAGAACTCGCGCTGAATTATGTCGTCGTCAGCGGACATGAGGTGAGCTATGACGACGTCATCCTCGGCGACATTGACGGCTCCGGAGAAGTAGATATCACAGACGCGACCGTTTTACAGCGCTGGCTGGTGGATATCATGCCGCTGAGCTCCGCTTCCATCAAGGCCGGATGCGTCCGCGGGACGGAGACTCCGGATATTTCCGACGTCACGATCATCCAGCGCGCCCTTGCGGATATAGTCAACCCGTATCTGAATCTGAGCTGACCGTTGTTGACGCAACCCCCTTATCCAGAAGATCACAGCGGGCTATGACGGCGAGTATAACGCCGCCAACGCAGACGTCACCGCCGACGGAGAGGTGAACCTCAGCGACGCGCTGGATATCATGCGCTATAAGGCGGGCATGACTGTCAGCAGCAAAGTCGGCGAATGGATATTCGCTTCGGAACAATAACAAAAAAACGGGGCTGTCGCGCTAAGACACCCCGAAAAACAAAACCGGGCAGCCCGAAAGGGTTGCCCGGTCAGTGCTTTCATAGTATAATTTAATTGCAGCAAAACCATACAGAAAGCAAGGTAATTATACAATGAAGATAAACAGAAATCAACTCTTTTTACCGTTAAATTATGAAGTAATGATCGATGAAAACGATCCGGTATGGAAATTCGTAGAGATATGCGACACATTAGATTACACACGACTGTATGAAGAATACCTCAGACACTGGCGAGCGATCGACCCGGTCGTCATGTTTGAAATACTGGTATTCTATTCAAGTCGAGCAATCAAACAGGCGTGTAAAACGGATGTAAGGTTTATGTGGCTGCTGCAAGGACAGTCCGCGCCCGATCACGCAACGATCGCTCGATTTCAGAATGAACGGTTAACAGATGTCATAGAGGATTTGTTTGTGCAGCTAATTATGAAATTGCACGAGCGCGGAGAAATCAAGTTCAATAACATCTTCATAGACGGAACAAAGATAGAAGCAAACGCTAATCGTTACACTTTCGTATAAACAATGTTAGAGACTCAATAAATAGGGCTGCCGCAAAGCTTTCCGTTTTGCGACAGCCCCTTGTTCATTTCGGTTATCAGAATCTGTACTTCCTTCGTCTGGGTATCTGTGCTCGAATAAAAAACAAAGATGTGCTGCCGGCAAAAGGAGACGACCTTACTTTTTCGACAGCACATCTTTTCGTTTATATCATCATTCAATCAGCAAGTAAAAACAGTCTGTATATCTTTATTGAAAAAGAGAAGCAAAGAATGGCGTTTGTTTCATGTGTTGCCAAAAGAATGAATGATT
>CACZAW010000284.1 GCA_902779225.1 uncultured Ruminococcus sp.
TTGATGAAAGCATAGGAGGTGGGGTCCCACGCGGTATAGCCTCTTGCTTCAAAGGTCGCGCGCAGACCGCCCGAGGGGAACGAGGACGCGTCGGGCTCGCCCTTGATCAGCTCCTTGCCGGAGAATTCCATGATCACTCTGCCGTCGGGCGAGGGAGTGATAAAGCTGTCGTGCTTCTCGGCGGTGATACCGGTCAGCGGTTGGAACCAGTGGGTATAGTGGGTCGCGCCCTTTTCTACCGCCCATTCCTTTAACGCGGCGGCTACGGCGTTCGCTACCTGAATATTCAGCTGCTCGCCGTCGTCGATCGTTTTGCGGAGCTGCTTGTAGATCTTGGGATCCAGCCGCTCTTTCATCGTCTTGTCGTCAAATACCAGACTTCCGAAATATTCTGCTACGTTTGCCATAATACCTTCTCCTTTTCGTAAAGAAATAGACAAAGGCGTTTCAAACCCGCAGGTTCAAAACGCCTTTGTCTTTACAGCACGCATTATACGCCCGGGATTTTCATTTGTCAAGGGTAATCGTGAAAAAATTATCAAAAAAATTTAACGCTTTGACGTTTTAAACGATTGACATAATATGCGAATGATGATATAATATCCACAATAAACAAAGGCGTTTATTTGGGAGCTTGTGCCCGAATAGCGCCTTTTTACGTTGATCGTACTTCCGTGTACGGTATGAAAGAGGTGAAGGGAGAATATGAATTTAGAACAAGTTCGCTATCAGGCGTTGGTGGTCTCGCCGTCTGAGAGGTTCATGCAAGAGATAAGCTCCCTTCTGCGCGAAAGACATTTTCACACCGATCATGTGACGAACGCGGGCGAGGCAAGACGCGTTCTGACGGAAAAGAGCTATGATTTTGTGATCGTCAACGCGCCGCTCAGCGACGAGTTCGGCTCGCGCCTGTGCATCGACGTAACGGAGCATAACGGCACTCTGGCGGTCATCTTCGCGTCCTCCGATGTGTACGAGGACATCATGCAAAGAACCGTGTCTTACGGCGTTTTTGTCATCCGCAAGCCGTCCTCTCAGCAGACGATCATGCAGGCGGTGTCGCTCCTGATCTCAGCGCGCGAGATGCTGAGAACCGTAGAGAAAAAGGCGGACAAAGCCGAGGATAAGCTGCAGGAGATCCGCATCGTCAACAAGGCAAAATGGTTTTTGATCGACAACGAGGACATGAGCGAAAGCGATGCTCATCGGTATATCGAACAGCAGGCGATGGCGGCGGGGATCACCAAGCGTCAGGCGGCTCAGATCGTGATCGACAGATATCTATAGCTCCCTTTGAAAAAAGGGGTGGATCAAAACTTTTTTGACCCGGAGAGATTTTATGAATCACCAATTATCATGGCTACCAAATCAATTAGTCTCTCCCTTCGGTCGATCATTTATGCAATCCCTCAGTCGCCTTTCGGCGAAAGCCAAAGGAAGCCTTGAATAACTGTATCTCAACCTGCCAAGGAAGGAAACGATATGAAGATCAACCGAAATTTTGATAATTTAGTCCCGAACTATCTCTTTGCCGAGATAGCGAAAAAGACCTCGGCGTATGCCGCCGCGCATCCTGAGCAAAAGCTCATCCGACTCGGCATCGGCGACGTCACGCTCCCGCTGCCGCGCACTGCCGTACAGGCGATGAAGGTCGGCGCGGGAGAACTGAGCCACAAAGAGACCTTCAAGGGTTATCCCGAATATGAGGGCTATGATTTTGTACGTGAGGCGGTCGCAAAATATTACGCGGGCTTTGGAGTAACAGTCGGAGCGGATGAAGTTTTTATCAGCGACGGCGCAAAGTCCGACACGGGCAATATCGGCGATATTTTCGGCGCCGATAACACCGTGATGGTTCCCGATCCGGTCTA
This sequence comes from uncultured Ruminococcus sp., assembly GCA_902779225.1. Taxonomy (GTDB): domain Bacteria; phylum Bacillota; class Clostridia; order Oscillospirales; family Acutalibacteraceae; genus Ruminococcoides. The sequence continues at coordinate 1,872 of CACZAW010000284.1, forward strand.
TCCCGTCTATGTCGACGCGAATATCATGGCGGGCAGAACGATCGTATACGCGCCGGGTACAAGGGAGAATCGTTTTCTGCCCATGCCCGATGAGAGCGTTCACGCGGATATCATCTATCTTTGTTCGCCGAATAATCCCACCGGCGCGGCGTACAGCGCCGATCAGCTCAAGGCGTGGGTGGATTACGCGATTAAAAATAATGCGGTCATCCTGTACGACGCGGCATATGAGGCGTTTATCGAGGACGACTGTCCGCGCTCGATCTTTGCGATCGAAGGAGCAAGAGAATGCGCGATCGAGTTCTGCTCTCTGTCAAAGACGGCGGGCTTTACCGGTGTGCGCTGCGGCTATACGGTGATCCCGAAGGAGCTTGTCCGCGACGGTCACAATATCCATGCCCTCTGGTACCGCCGACAGGCGACAAAATTCAACGGTGTGTCCTATCCCGTGCAGTGTGCGGCGGCAGCCGTATTCTCCGAAGAGGGACAAAAAGAATTCAGAGCCAATATCGAATACTATAAAGAGAACGCGCGGATCATCTCCGCGGCGCTCGACGAGCTGGGGATATTCTATACGGGCGGCAAAAACTCGCCGTATATCTGGCTCGAGTGCCCCACGGGCATGGGGAGCTGGGAGTTCTTCGATCATCTTCTCGAGAACGCTCAGGTGGTCGGAACCCCGGGCGAGG
>CACZAW010000285.1 GCA_902779225.1 uncultured Ruminococcus sp.
GCAAAGCCCGTATCCGTCATGGTCGATACCTTCGGCACCTCCGCATATTCCAATGACCGGATCGCGGCGGCGGTCGATCAGGTCTTTGACGCGCGTCCCGCGTCCATCATCCGCGCGCTTGATCTGCAAAATACAAAGTATGCGCCGTTATCTGCCTACGGTCACATGGGCAGGGAAGAGCTCGGCGTTCGCTGGGAGCAGACCGATAAGGTAGACGCTCTCAAGGCGGCGCTGCAATAAGCATCGACACGATCGGTCGGGAGTCAATCCCGGCCGATATTTAATTTTGCTGAAAACAGGGCGTTTTTCCTACAGTTTTGTCATCAAAAATGTATTGAATCTTTCGGTAAAATATGGTATAATAGCATGAATTATAATGATAATTCTGCGCAATTGGCAGGTGAGAGAAAATGACATCGCCATCAAAATGCAAATTGATCGTGATCGACGGGCTTGACGGCAGCGGCAAAGCGACACAGACAAAGCTGCTTTGCGAGCGTCTGCGTGCGGACGGCTGTAAGGCGCGCACGCTCAGCTTTCCCGATTATCAGAGCGACGGCTCCGCCGCAGTCAGGATGTATCTCGGCGGCAAGCTGGGCGACAGCCCCGATGACGTCAACGCCTATGCTGCGTCCTCATTTTATGCGGTCGACCGCGTCGTGTCCTATCTCAATGAGTGGGGCAGGGATTACAAAACCTACGACTATATTATCGCCGATCGCTATGTCACCTCCAACGTCATCCATCAGATGGCAAAGCTCAAAGAGGAGGAGCGCGACGATTATATCGCATGGCTGTATGATTACGAATATCGGCGGCTGGAGATCCCCGAACCGGATCTGGTGATATTCCTCGACGTCGATCCTGATATCAGCCAGCGGCTGATGCGCGAGCGCTATCAGGGCGACGATTCGAAAAAGGATATCCATGAGAGCAACGTCGCGTATTTGTTGTCTTGCCGCGAAAGCGCGTCATATGCGATCGAAAAGCTGGGCTGGACGCGCATCAAGTGCGATAACGGCGAATCCATGCGCACGATCGAAGAGATATCCGACGAGCTGTATACAATCATTCATTCCATTTAAATACAAAACCGATCATCACCAACGATCAACCGATTAGGAGGCATATTATGTTTTATTGTTTTTTGGCTGACGGATTTGAAGAGACCGAGGCGATCGCGCCCGTAGACATCCTGCGCAGAGCGGATATCCGTGTCTGTACGGTCGGCGTCGGCGGCAGTGTGATCCGTTCCTCGCATAATCTCTATGTGAATGCCGATATTACCGGCGTCAAAAACCTGCTTGCCGATGAGCGCGTACTCGATGCGGTTCGCTATTGCTTTGACAACAGCTTGTTTGTCTGCGCGATCTGTGCCGCGCCTTCTATCCTCGGTAAGCTCGGCATCCTGAACGGTAAAAAAGCGACCTGCTTCCCCGGCTTTGAGGAAGACCTCGAGGGCGCGAGTGTGACCGGCGACCATGTCACCGTCGACGGTAAGATCATCACCGCTAAGGGTGCAGGCTGCGCCTTGGAATTCGGCTTTGCGATCGTCGGTGCGGTACGCGGTAAGAAAGCCGCCGATAACGTAGCGGTTTCCATGCAGTGCAAATGAACTCCGGAAACAGACCCGCCAAAACCGATAAGCCGTTCATGCGGCGGTTTTTTGAAGAAAAGAGAAAAATTCTTTTTGAGAAAAATAATAAACAGGCGATCGATCTGGAGCTCCAGAGCCGCCTGCTGATCAGCGAGGAATACCGCAGAGCAAAGACGCTCCTGATCTACGCGGCTCGCGACAATGAGATCGCCACCGGCGGTATTATCCACGCTGCACTTGCAAATCATAAAACGGTCGCTCTCCCGGTATGCCATAAGGATGGTGTGATGACCTTCCACCGCATTACCGTTCTAGCCGATCTGGAGGAGGGACGTTTCGGGATCCTCGAGCCTGTCGAAGGCTGTCCCGAGGTGATCCCCGATCGGGATACGCTCTGCATCTGTCCTGCGCTGTGCTGCGATATGCGCGGCTACCGACTGGGATGGGGCGGAGGAT
>CACZAW010000286.1 GCA_902779225.1 uncultured Ruminococcus sp.
GAGATCGGCAATATCCTCGGCTTGAATACGACCCATCGCGCCATCCTGCTGGGCGCGGGCAACCTCGGCCGTGCGATCGCGACCCATCTGAATTTTGATTCGCTGGGATTTCATCTGACGGCGATCTTTGAGAAAGACAAAAAGCTCATCGGCACGATGCTCAGGGGCATCAAGGTCATGTCTGACAGCGAGATCGAAGACTATGTGAGCAGCAACGACGTCGATACGGTGTTCCTGACGCTGCCGAAGGATTCGGTCGAGCCGCTGATCGACAAGCTGTATGCGCTGGGGATCCGGAATTATTGGAATTTCAGCCACTTTGATATCGCACGGAAATACAGCGATACGATCGTGGAGAACGTCCACCTCAGCGACAGCCTGATGACACTGAGTTATCGGATAAACGACAAAACGACAAAATAATTGCGTACAACACTATTACAGCCATAACGGGGCGTCCGCTATGGCTGTTTTTTACAGTGTTTTTCCTTTTTTTACAAGATGTGCGAAATAACTTGCAATTCTGCACAGAATTCGATATAATACTGCTGGCATATTATGATTGAAGAAATGAGGGAATCCTGATGAATCCTGTTGTGATCATTACCGACAGCAACAGCGGTATGACTTCAGATGAAGCAAAAGCACTCGGCGTCGGTCTGATCCCCATGCCGTTCTATATCGATGAACAGCTCTACTATGAAGGCGTTTCACTCTCACAGGAGGAATTCTATGAGAAGCTGGAGGACGATCATGAGATCAAAACCTCTCAGCCCTCCCCTGCCGATCTGCTGTTTGCATGGGACGAAGCGCTAAAAAACGCAGAAAGCATTGTGTACATCCCGATGTCGAGCGGTCTGAGCAGCTCGTGCGAAACAGCGGCGATGCTGGCGCTCGATTATGACGGCAAGGTACAGGTCGTCAACAACCAGCGCGTATCGGTCACGCAGCGTCAATCGGTTTTAGACGCGCTGACGCTTGCCCAAAGCGGCAAAACCGCCGCTCAGATCAAGGAGATCCTGGAAGCGGAAAAGATGGAAAGCAGCATCTATATCACGCTCGATACGTTGAAATATCTGAAAAAGGGCGGCCGCATCACCCCTGCCGCCGCCGCGATCGGAACCGTTCTTGGACTGAAGCCGGTATTGCAGATCAACGGCGAGAAGCTGGACGCATACGCGAAGGTTCGCGGTAAACGGTAACTTGGAAGAGGCGCTGGAATGGAAAAAGGAAGTGGAAGAGCATTTCCCGGGAATGGATGTCTTTATCGCTCCCCTATCCCTCAGTGTATCCTGCCATATTGGTAAGGGCGCGCTGGCGATCGCCTGCTCAAAGGCGATCAAGGCTTGATCATTCGATAACAATCGTCATAATGAAGGGGCTATCGCACAGAGAAAGCGATAGCCCTTAATTCGTGTCATCCTGAGCAAAGCGAAGGATCTTACAGTGCAATCCTTCCAAACAATTACATCTTATATGTGTGATATCGCGGAAAAACGAGCACTTTCAGATTCTTCGGCGATGCCTCAGAATGACATTGTAAAAGTTAACGGACTGTCGCAAGCGGCAGTCCGTTATTTGTTATATCACAGATTATTCGATTGAGTTTGTCGGAGCAGTAGTCTCAGGCTCGCTCGTCGGTGATTCAGAGGGCGCATTTGTAGGATTCTCAGCGGGCGGCTCGTCGGTCGGAGCCTCAGACGGTGCGTCGGTAGGCGCATCGGTAGGCTCTTCGGTCTGATCCACAGCGCCCAAGGTGGGTTCTGCGGTCATCGGCTCAGTCTCCGGTACGGGAAGCGTGTAGGTCAGGCTGACGCCGGATGAAAGGAAGTAGCTGAGATACTTAAATTTTGTGGTGCATACGCGCACGGTAAAGGTGTACTTTTCGCCGTCCTGCGCATCAGGGAACACATAAGAATTCGTCCTGATTGCAGACTTGATACGCGTCCAGGATTTATCGTTCTCGGTACGATAGAAAACGACATAAGCGGGAGCGTTTTTGATCGCGTTCCAGGTCAGCTTGATATTTCCGTTATCATCCTGCTTGACAGCCTTCAGCTTC
>CACZAW010000287.1 GCA_902779225.1 uncultured Ruminococcus sp.
GCCAGCGCGTCGCTATCGGCAGAGCTATGGTAAGAAACCCCAAAGTATTCCTGATGGACGAGCCTCTCTCCAACCTGGATGCGAAGCTCAGAAATGAAATGCGCGCCGAGATCATCAAGCTCCGCCAGCGCATCGACACCACCTTTATGTATGTTACCCATGACCAGACCGAGGCGATGACACTCGCGGATCGCATAGTCATTATGAAAGACGGTTATGTACATCAGATCGGCACTCCCCAGGAGCTGTTCAATAGCCCCGTCAACCTCTTTGTAGCAGGCTTCATCGGTATGCCAGTCATGAACTTCTTCAAGGGCAGCAAGCTCCTGCTCGAAGACGGCGTATACTACGCTGAGATTCGCGGCGAGAAATTCAAGCTCTCTGAATTCCAGCAGAAAGCGCTCAAATCCAAGGGCGCAAAACCCACTGGTATCGTAGCGGGCGTTCGTCCCCAGCATATCACCGTAGGCAGCGGCAAGCTCGAAGCGAAGATCGAAGTCAGCGAAATGATGGGTACCGAATACAATATTCACGCGATCAGCGGCGACGACGCGGTCGTTATGGTTATTCCGACCGTAGGTTTGAGCGCTGACGTATCCATGGGCACTACCGTCAAGTTTGACGTAGCTCCCGAGCTGATCCAGCTCTTTGATGAGGAGAGCGGCAATAACCTGATCTGGTACGATGAGAAATCTGCAAAGGCCAACGCTCCCGAGTGCGCAAAATACTGATACGATTCATATGTATTAGAGTTTTCCTTTTTTTGATTTAATTTTTTTCATTTTCTCTAATACGTTTCCTAATGATATCCCCCAAGCGGTCCTTTCCTTCCGCTCGGGGGATTTCGTTGAACTGATATTTTACTCTACCGTTGCAATCAGATAAACGGATATGGTATACTATAGGCAACACCGCGCCTCACTGCAAAAGATTAATCAACCGTCAACAGTTTTCAGCGCTCATTTGAAATCGAGAAGGAATTGTATCGCTACTTGTATCTTTCATCCCCCGCTATCATAGCGAGTTATATAATTTTAGGCGTAGTACTGATCACCGATATCATCCTATGCCTTGTGAGCGGGCTGTTATACGCATACATGGCGGTATTCGCCATGTGTGTCATCGTTTTGTTTGTCTTGTTTTATCGCTATTTTTCAGCAATCCAAGCGGCAAAATCGCGGTTTGCCGAGGATACAAATAATAAAGGAACGGTCACGGTGACCGCAACCCTGACTGACGAAATGCTGGTCAGCGATTCTTCCGACCGGGACGAATCCATCGAAGTTCCGTACGCCGATCTGAAAAAGCTGTTCGTCACCAAGCATTATTACATGATCCAGACCGTTGATAAGATGGTGTATGTATTCAAAAAAGGAGCTTTCTCTGTAGGCAAAGAAGAGGAATTCCTCCCTTATGTCCGGCAGCTCGTTGAGAACAATAAACGCAGTCATAAGTAACGGTACGATGATCAAAATATATGCAGAACAGTTCGGCAAGACCGAAAGCGGAAAAAGCGTGACAAGGTTTGTCATGGAAAACAAAAACGGTATGAAAGTCGCCGTGATCGACTATGGATGCGCGGTACAGAGCATCCTTGTTCCCGATAAAGACGGCGCCTTTCGGGATGTTGCCCTCGGTTATGATATCGCAGACTATTATATGAAAGGCAGCAGCTACTTTGGCGCGTTCGTCGGAAGATACGCGAACCGCATCAGTAACGCCTCATTTTCATTAAACGGGAAAACCTATCATCTGAACAAGAATGAGGGCGAAAACCATCTTCACGGCACATTCGCGCACCGAATCCATGAAGGTGTTATCGGGGATAACGCGGTCGAATTCTCCGTCGAAAGCTCACCGTCAGAGGAAGGCTATCCCGGCACTCTCAAAGGAAAGGTGCTGTACCGCCTGACCGAGGACGGCCGGCCTGTTCAGGTGAATCCCTCCACGGCGCTGGAGGCCACGGGCGTGATGAACATGATGCCCGCGGCTGCCGGCACCGCAGGCATTCATGGCCGTACAGGTCTTCAG
>CACZAW010000288.1 GCA_902779225.1 uncultured Ruminococcus sp.
GCGTGACATGCCGGAGACGCCTCTGCCGCCGCGGCGCTGGAGTTTATAGGTATCCGCTGCCAGGCGCTTGACATAGCCAAACTGCGTGAGCGTGAGCACACATTCCTGCTGCGGGATCAGATCTTCAATATCTACCTCGCCGCTGATGGCACAGATCTCTGTGCGGCGCGGGTCGGCATACTTGTTGCGAATGACCATCAGCTCTTCCTTGACAATCTCGAGCTTTCTGGTCTCGCTGGCAAGGATCTCAAGGAAATCGGCGATCTTGGCTCTGAGAGCCTCGATCTCCTCCTCGATCTTGTGGCGCTCCATGTTGGTGAGCTGTCCGAGACGCATCTGCACGATCGCCTGCGCCTGGATCTCATCCAGACCAAAGCGCTCCATCAAAGCGGTTCTCGCGCTGGGCTGGTCTTTGCTGGCGCGGATAATGCGGATGACCTCGTCGATAAAGTCGATGGCGATTTTCAAGCCTTCGAGGATATGCATTCTGTCCTGCGCTTTTTTGAACGTCCTCCTGGAACTCCACATAGCATTTGAGCATGTCCTTGAGCGTGAGGATCTTCGGCTGTCCGTCGACGATCGCCAGCATGATCGCGCCGAAGGTGACCTGCAGCTGGGTGTAGGAAAACAGCTGATTGAGCACGATCTGCGGAGACGCGTCGCGCTTGACGTCGATCTCGATATGCATACCGATACGGTCGGAGTGATCTTCGATATTGGAGATGCCCTCAATGCGCTTGTCCTTTACCAGATTCGCGATATTCTCGATCAAACGCGCCTTGTTGACCTTGTAGGGCAGCTCGGTGACGATGATTTTGAAGCGTCCGTTCTTTGCCTCGACGATCTCTGTTCTGGCGCGAACGGTGATCTTGCCCTTGCCGGTGGCGTAAGCCGCGCGGATACCGGCTCTGCCCATGATGATGCCGCCGGTCGGGAAATCCGGTCCGGGCAGGCAGTCCATCAGCGCCGGCAGCTCGATATCGGGATTTTCGATATAGGCGCAGACCGCGTCGATCGTCTCGCCGAGATTATGCGGCGGGATCTCCGTCGCCATACCGACAGCGATACCGCTGGAACCGTTCACCAGCAGATTCGGGAAACGGCTGGGCAAAACGGTGGGTTCCTTCAGACGGTCGTCGTAGTTGGGAACAAAATCGACGGTGTCCTTGTCGATATCGGTGAGCATTTCCATGGAGATCTTGCTCATCTTCGCTTCGGTATAACGGTAGGCAGCCGGCGGGTCGCCGTCGACGGAGCCGAAGTTACCGTGACCGTCTACCAGCATGTAGCGCATAGACAGAGGCGTCGCCGTGAGGGTGATAGGCACCCAGCACGGAACCGACGGTGTCGGCGCACTTATGATACGGCTTTGACGGGTCGAGACCTCTCTCGTACATGGTGTAGAGGATTCTCCGGTGAACCGGTTTGAGACCGTCGCGCACATCGGGAAGCGCTCGGGAGACGATGACAGACATGGAATAGTCCAGAAAACTCTGGCGCATTTCATTTTGCAGGTCAACGTCAATGATTCTTTTTTCATTCATCTGCGGATCATTGCTCATGATATAACCTCATTCGTTTGTTGCGTTCTATCCTATAATTTTAATGTTGCTGTTCATCTTTTCATACAGCTGCGGCATACGCTTTTTGGCGTTGCACGGACGGAAGGTCTTTGCGTCCACAAAGCCGTGTTCGGTGCTGCCGTAGGCAAGCTCGGTTTCCGTGCCGTCGTCGTTGATGCGCTTGACGGAATAGGCAAACTCGATACGCGCGGCGGTCAGATTGATGCACCATGTACGGACGATCAGTCTGTCCTCATACTGCGCCGGCAGCTTGAAATGACAGGAGAGGTTGCGCAGCGGCGTCATAATGCCCGATTTCTCCATCTCGCTGTAGCTGGTGCCGAACAGACGGATAAAATCCGTTCTGCCGACCTCGAACCAGACGGGATAATTGGAATGATGCGCGATCCCCATGCAGTCAGTCTCAGCATAGCGAACGGTGATATAAGTTTTTGCGTGCATAAGATACCTCCCTGT